>JBEBRF010000095.1:0-9020 GCA_040394975.1 Aequorivita soesokkakensis | reverse complement strand
GGAATTGCTTACAATCCATATTCTGACAAGCATTTATTGAATGTTGTTGCAGGTAAAATGAGTGCATACCCTGCTAATCCCGACCACTTTTTAGATTGGGTATTGCAAAAAAATGAATTCAAACACAAGGACAAAACCCTAATTTCACAATCATTCTTACCCAGACACTTGTACGGCGCATATTTATGTGCTATCTGGCAAGAGGCAAAAATAAATGCCAAATCAAAGCAAATAAAACTGACCGTCATTGACAATTTTGTTGTTGACCTGGATGTTTCGGAGCGCTCTGTTACTGTTTGGCTAAACAATAATTTGAAAATCAATGTTGACGCATGTGTTGTGGCCACCGGAAACCAACTTCCAAGGAATCCAAGCATAAAGAACATGGATTTTTACAACAGTTCCAGCTATTTTCAAAATCCTTGGAAAATTGAATCCATAAAAAATGTTGATGAAAAATTGCCCGTATTGATAATAGGCAACGGCCTTACAATGGTAGATACCGTACTTGGCTTATTGGAACAGGGCTTTAAGGGAGAAATCCATTCCATTTCACCCAATGGCTTTAACATTTTGCCCCACCGGCACAACGGATTGAAATATTCAAAATTAACTGAAGAACTTCAAGGCAACATGCCTATATATGAATTGGTCAAAATCATCAATAAACATATTAAAATAGTTAGGGAATATGGAATTTCAGCCGAACCAATTATAGACTCCCTGAGGCCCCAAACCCAGCGGATATGGAGCTCATTTTCCGATCAGGAGAAAAATGTGTTTCTGTCAAGGTTACGGCATCTTTGGGGTGTTGCAAGACACCGAATTCCGTTGCAGTCCTTCGACAAAATACAGCAATTAAGAATTGAGAGGAAACTTCACATAAATTCCGGTAAAATTATTGACATATCCCCCTCAACTGAATCCATAACAGTACTTTACTTTAACAAGAGAGAAAAGGTATCAAAGACAGTACATGTTTCCCGTATCATTAACTGCTCCGGCCCGGAAACCGATTTGATGAACCTACCTGATAATTTCCTAAGAAAATGTCTGTTAAAGGGAATTTTGACACAGGATAATTTAAAACTCGGCATCAAAACAGATACAGAAACCTTCCAAATTATAAATTCAGAAGGAAACCCACACCCAAATTTATACACCTTAGGCCCAAACCTAAAAGGAGAATTATGGGAGAGCACGGCAGTAAACGAGCTTCGCGTACAGGCGGAAAAATTGGCGGAAAAAATAATAGCCCAGTAGTGTATAACTTCCCCACCCTTAAATAAAAAAGGCAATCTGAATAAATCCACAAAGTATTTTGGTCTTTTTTCACGCTTGGCCCTGTGGGCTGACATCCGAACTTACTATCCTTTTAAATTGCAGCAAAGAGGCCTAATCAAAATCAGCCGGTTGTAGATTTCTATCTTTCTTTTTTATTGTCAAGGTAAGTGTTTCCCGGGCAACCTTCAATGATGCAATTAAGGAAAATGCTTTCGTTGTTTTATCAGACCAAGTTACCGTAGTAAAGGAATTTACCGGATTGGAATTGGCCGCTGCATCTTGCGCCTCCAAATGCTGCATGGCGTTTAAAATATTCTGTTCCGTAAGTTGGGGATTTGTTTTTTTGTTTTGTTCCAACAACTCTTGGATATCCATACTTTTAAAAATCTCATGATATGCCGATGCTTCATTATTTGAAGAAGTATAGGTTTCCGGCTTTAAATTAAATAGATCATCATACAATTTTATTTCATCCACTATTTTTTGTTGGTATTCCTTTAGTTTTTCAGGACTGAATGGGGCAGAATAACTTTGTATTTCTTCCAATTCCATCAATCGGAATTTCAAGCCCTTGCGGTCCATTCTAAAATGGAAATCTGAATCGGATTTTGCATTTTCCATTCGGTATGAACCTATCCCGGTTTCTCTAATTTTTGATTTGGGGAACAATTTTTTAAATGCTTCATACTTCATCCCTGCCTCATACCCCGCTACCAAAGTGTGATTAAGTAAATTGCTGTAGTCTGCCGGATAGGTTTTGCTGAAATATTTCTGCATTTCATTTTCAATCAGGTCCACTTGAAAATCGTGGTCCTTGTAGCGGTATTGAAATAACTTTTCAGATTTTGAATTTTGCAATTTTGCCTTGGCTCTATCGCTATGTGCAATGGATTCCTTTTTGTGGGTACTTGACATTGCGCCCACCCCCGCAAGCAAACCCAAGCCCGCAGTATCCGAATTATTCAGCAGTTCGCCCGCCGCGGCATATTCCAGGCGGTGCAGATTGGTCTTGAGCTCCAAGTGCAAGGCTGCCAGTTTATTCAGGTTGGCCAGTTTTTGGTTATATTCTGTGTTGATTTCCGCTTCTGACTGATATTCCCTGTTGAACAAAACAGTGTTTGCCTTCATCAGTCCTTCCACCTTTTCCAAATCCTTTTGAAGCTCCTCGGCACTGCTGTTTAAAGCGTTCAGGTTGTCGAGGGTATTCATCCCGGCATTGAGCTGATTCTCCAAATCCTGGATATCTTGGGCTGTTTTACTTTGCGGCGCAGCGTTGTTGGCAGCTTCCGCCCCGGTTTTGGGCTGCCCAAAACTTGCGGATTTGGTCAATAACTCCGGGCAGCAAATTGGGTCCCCCATTAATTTGATAGTTTCCTTGGTATCCCGTATTGCTTTTTCCACCGCTGCCCTATCATCTTTATACAAACCGTTTTCTGCAATACAAAATAAATTGGCCAAGGAAGCACAGGCCGCACACCCTTGGGCATTGGCAGAATTCCGGGTTAAATCTGCATATTTCCTCATTGTTGCGTTTTCAGCTTCTGAACATTGGGCCATGGCGGTGTTGAACATGGTTACGGCCAAAAAAATGAGTACGGCCAAGCCTGATTTCCAAGGGGAACTTTTTGCGGTCATAGATTTTGATATTAATTTAAAAATTTGACAAATCTAAATTTTTACTCCATACTATGAAATAGCCATTCCCAACTATTTTTTTAATATGGAACCAAATATGGAAAATGTGGACAAGCTGCGGAATTATTTGGATGCAATTCCCAAAGCCGTTACTGGATTTGATTGTTTTGGCCGTTTTATTCAGCTGAAATGCGCCCTTTTTTATTTACTTTAGTGCAAACTAAGAAAGTATGTGCCGTTTCAAAATTTTCCTCACACTTTTCGCGATAAGCTGTTTCGCAACAACCGGAATTTCACAGGAAGATTCCACCACCGTCAGCAAAGATTCCGTGAATATCGCCCTGCTGGAAAACTATAGCAAACGGCTTCACGACATAGAAACCCAACGCCTTGCAGATTCCATTCAAAAGAGTGAACTCGAACAACAATTGAGCGCCCTCAAGACCACCGATAATCTTAAAAAGGAAGAATTACAGGCGCAGCTTATTGCCATTGCCGAAAAGGAAAACCTGCGACTTTCACAAAAGAAAATGAGGATAGATTCCTTAAAGAAAATCACCAATGGCTATCCGGTTAAAGGTTTTTTTAACGACACTCTATTTCTTCTCTATTCAAAATTGGGCAGTTTCTCGCCAAAAGACCGTGCCGAAGCCCTTAATGAAAAACTGGAAAAATTGGGGGACGACATTACTTTTGACAGCACTTCCCTTAAAATTGAACATGCCGAAACCACTTATGATATTGTTTTTGGGCCGTATATAATTATGAGCGTTACCGAAAATGATGCGCTTTGGAACGATACTTCACAGGAACAATTGGCCATGCAATATCGCGATAGCATCAATGCTTCGGTTTTGAATTATAAAGAGGAAACCAATTACCTCAACCTCGCCAAAAAAATAGGAATGGCCATTTTGGTTTTGGTGATAATCATTGCCCTAATCAAATATATATCCCGGTTTTTCGACTACACGGCCGCAAAAATCCGATTACAAAAAGACAAGAAAATCAAGGGCATCGAGATCAGGAACTACACCCTTTTTGATGCCGAACGGCAGATCAATGCCTTGCTTCTAATAAACAAAGTGGTAAAATGGTTTATAATCCTTTTGGCCATTTACATTGCCCTCCCCATTTTGTTCGGGATCTTTCCGTGGACGGAGCATTTTGCCGCTACCCTATTTGGCTATATTTTAAATCCCCTAAAAAACATCCTGCTTTCCTTCTGGAATTACCTGCCGGATTTGGTGACCATTATCGTTATTATCTTCGTTTTCAGGTATATTCTCAAAGGCATTAAATTCTTAAAGGATGAAGTGGCGGAAGGAAACTTGGTGCTCACCGGTTTTTATAGGGATTGGGCCGAACCCACCTACCAAATTGTTCGAATTCTGCTAATAGCTTTCACGCTCGTAGTGATTTGGCCCTATTTGCCGGGAAGCGATTCCCCAGTATTCCAAGGGGTTTCCGTGTTTTTGGGGTTTCTGTTCACCTTTGGTTCGGCGGGATCACTCTCAAACGTGATTGCGGGGCTGGTCTTAACGTATATGCGACTTTTCACCATTGGTGATTTTGTAAAGATTGGTGAAATTTCGGGCGATGTGATTGAAAAATCAGGTTTGGTTACCCGAGTTAGAACCCCCCGAAACGAAATCATTTCTATCCCCAATTCCACGGTAATGAACAGCCACACGGTTAACTACAGCACCGCCGCGCTTGAAAAAGGCTTGATCGTGCACGTTCCGGTTACTTGTGGTTATGAAACCCCGTGGAAAGTTGTTTATGAAGGCTTGATAGAAGCTGCCCTTCGCACGGACCGTGTGCTAAAAGAGCCCCGCCCCTTCGTACTTCAAACTGGGTTGGAAGACTTTTACGTGGCCTATGAAATCCACGCTTACGTACGGGAGGCCAACTTACAAGGCCTAATTTATTCCGATTTGCGGCAGCATATCCAAGATGTTTTCAACGAACTGGGCATTGAACTGATGTCGCCGCATTACCGCACCCATCGTGATGGCAGTGCCTCCACCATTCCACCGGAATATACTTCCGAAGAGTAAACTATTGTGAAAGCGAAAAGAGAAAAGAGAAAAGTGAAAAGAGAAAAGAGAAAAGAGAAAAGCTAAAAGCTAAAAGCTAAAAGCCAAAAAAAAACACTAACCTGCCCTTTGCAAACTTAGATTGAAACGGTTACATTTGGTTTGGGCAGAAGCGGTGTGTCTGCACAAGTGGAATAAATATGCCTTAAATATATTTTGCATGTTGTTTATAAACATGTTGGCAATAATTTGAAATGAAACAAACAATATTTCTAATATCAATTTTTTTGACCCTGAATTTATTCGGACAAAAACTGACCCAGAAAGTTGGAGATATAGAAATTCAATTAATTGGACACAATTTTAAACGTAATTCAAATTATGAATTGACAAAAAAGGAAACGAACAAAAGAAATCGGCCTCATTTGAAAAAATACTTTGATTCGACAGGGAAATTATTGAAAACAATAAGTTTTGGAAAACATCACAACACAGATTTGAGAGTTCTCAACAAAATTGAAATTTACGAATATGACAGTAACGGAACCAAATCCCAAATAGACATTTGGGAAACAGATTATAACAAAAAACTTTCATACAAATACTACAAAAAATTCGAATTAGATAGCACTAAATCAAAAATCATTTCAGAAATAACGTATGAATTGGAATCAGATTCGATTTTTACACAAACTAACTATTGGTATAACAAAAAAGGACAATATCAGGGAGTTATTTTCGATTCGACTTACTATTATAAAAGAGAATTCAACCAAAAAGGTAAATTAATCAAATTTCAACAAATTTATGACGGCAAATTGAGATGGGAATGGAATTACACTTATTCTGACAACCAAAGAGAAGGAATTTTCCAGACGTATTACAATGACGGAAAAGATTACTCTACGAAAGAAATTCAAACATATAGTAATCAAGGTTTAATAGAAA
Source organism: Aequorivita soesokkakensis (assembly GCA_040394975.1). Classification (GTDB taxonomy): domain Bacteria; phylum Bacteroidota; class Bacteroidia; order Flavobacteriales; family Flavobacteriaceae; genus Aequorivita; species Aequorivita soesokkakensis_A. Next base: position 3,114 of record JBEBRF010000095.1, on the reverse strand, counting down.
TTGAAGAAATTCAAGTTTCCAAAGGCGGTTTAAACGAAAGAACTAAAATCCATTATAATAAAGACGGAGTGATTAGTAAAATTGAATACTATGAATCGTATAATAAAGAAAAAGGATTTGAAATGATTTCATATACTAATATAAGAATCAAAAGTAAAATAAAGATTGATTCTCAAATTGCGGAAAGAATCAATGAAGAAATAATTGAATAAAAAACTACTGTCAACAGCGGTAACCGTTGCACAACCCCATAATTTTCCTAAAAACCGATTCCATTTAAGCCGTTTTAAGCGGCTTTATTTTTTGTTCACACCATAAGCATAGGCACTATTCGGAAGCCTTAAAAACGGGGTTATATATTCCTGAAGAGGCTTTTTCAGTGAAAATGTAAAAGCAAGGCATCCCGCCCCGCTCTTTGCGCGTTTCTGGACGAACCTTAGGTGCTTTTTGAGGTTGTAAGGCCACCGCCGAGAGGTGCATGCACTTGTTTGCCTGCACCAGCCCGAGAGTGTTCATCTTCCTTAGGCCCATCCGTCTTCGGTTCACAGATGACGGATAAGGGAATTGCCGTTTTCAAAAGAACTATTTCAGTAAAAAGCCCCCCGCTCGTGCGCATTTGCATTGCGTTCCTACTCCCTCGTCCACAATCCAAAAATTCAACGATCCAACAATCTAAAAGCGAAAAGCTTAAAGCTTAAAGCTTAAAAATCATTCCAAAAATCCAACAATCCAAAAATCCAATTTTTCTAAATAACCTCCCAGGCTTCAACGCCGCCATTCGTGATTTTAAACAGGGGGTGCGGTTCTATTATCTTCATCTTACTTAGCGTTTCAAATTTATTTTGGTCGCGCATTTTAAGTTTCTTTAATAAATGTTCCGTTTCAAATTGAATCTGTCCAGTTGTTACAAACATTTCCGAAGGTTCAAAGCTCCAATTGATTTTTTCTTTGTCAAAATTGTACTCCCGCGCAACAGCTTCCGCATACACCGTAGCCAAATATTGGTTTATCACGTCCACCGGATTGTTGGTTTGTTTAAACCTGGACAGTTGCGGATGGTTGCGATACCCTTTGGTTTTGCCTTCAAGCACGTGCTTGGCAAGAAGTGTTTCCCGCCACAAGGCTACAAGCCCTTTTGTGTCTAAATATTTTGGATGAATTGACCAGATTCTCATTTGCATTTAAGTATTTAAAGGTTTTTCCATTTAAGTTGTAAAGATAAAAGAAGGATCCTCGAAGCGTCAACTTTAACGGAATGATGAAGATACTTTATGAGTTATTTATGTTAACGGTCAAGTCGTTCCTTTCGTAAAGTATTAATTTCATAAAAATTAAAATTTACTATGGAAAATTCACACGAACTTCAGGGAAAAACAATTGTTATAACGGGCGTATCCAGCGGGTTTGGGCGCGGCAGTTCGCTTAAACTTACTGAATTGGGCGCCAATGTAATTGGCCTTGCAAGACGGGACCAAGCACTGGAAAGCTTAAGTGCCGAGATTGCAGGAAACGGCGGCAATTTCATTTCCGTGACAGGAGATGTCAGCGACCCGGAAACCATTCAAACACTAACCGCAACGGCAATAAATGAATTTGGAGGAATCGATATTTGGATAAACAACGTGGGCATAGGGGCCATTGGGTATTTCTGGGATATCCCTATTCAGGACCATTCGCGGGTGATTGATGTAAACCTAAAAGGTTTGGTATATGGTTCGCACGCGGCCATCAAACATTTTTTATCTGTTGGCACGGGAACATTGATAAATATTGGCTCCATAGACAGTGAAGTGCCGCTGGCGATGCAAAATACTTATGCTGCTACCAAAGCTGCCGTGTTCAGTTTGAGCCGTTCCGTGGCCGAGGAATTGAAGCTATATGGCAACGATACCATAAAAATATCCACAATTATGCCGTGGGCGGTTGACACTCCTTGGTGGAACCACGCCGCCAACTATACCGGCCACATGCCACGAATGGCAGCCATGGACGACCCAAAAATTGTTATTGATGCCATTGTGGAGGCGTGTACAAATCCGGAAAGCAAGATTCCCGTGGGGTATAAAGCAGAGGGTTCCAATATTTTCCACCGTATTTTCCCTGGCTGGGCAGAGCAGTTCTCGGGCAAAGTGGCCAAAAAGGAATCGGACAAAGCATTTTTAATGCCGCACACCACCGGGAGCATCTATGACCCTATGCCCCAATATACCGGGGTGGGTGGCGGAATTCGCGCCCGCATGAAAATTGAGGATGAGCGTAAGTAATCCAATGAATCTCATCATTACAAAACCAAAAAAACCAATAACCGTGTGGCTTTTCACAGCGGTTATTGGGTTTGAATTAAAAACTGAACTATACTTTTAATAGTGCAAATTCATTCAATATTTAGAAGAATCCTTGCTTATTCTTGTTATAGGAAATCAGCATGTTCTTTGTTTGGCGGTAATGGTCCAACATCATTTTATGGTTTTCCCTTCCAAATCCTGATTGTTTGTACCCGCCAAATGGGGCGTGTGCAGGATAAGTGTGATATTGGTTTACCCAAACCCTACCGGCCTGAATTGCTCGTGGCACTTGGTACATTTCGTGTGCATCCCGCGTCCAAACTCCAGCTCCTAAACCATAAATTGTATCGTTTGCAATTTCAATAGCTTCTTCCGTGGTTTTAAAAGTGGTGAGCGAAACTACTGGCCCGAATATTTCCTCTTGGAAAACGCGCATTTTGTTGTTTCCTTTTAGAATTGTGGGTTGGATGTAATATCCATTTTCGTTATCGCCGTCATGCTTTTGAGCGGCTCCACCCACCAATACTTCGGCACCTTCTTCTTTTCCAATTTCGATATATTTCATTATCTGATTGAATTGCGTTTCAGAAACTTGGGCACCGATCATCGTTTCAGGATCAAGCGGACTTCCATATTTAATGGCTTTGATACGTTCCACCACGCGTTCGGTAAATTTATCGGCAATGCTTTCGTGCACCAGAATTCGTGTGGGCGCGGTACAGATTTCCCCTTGGTTAAGCGCAAAGAATACGGCGCCTTCAATGGCCTTATCCAAAAATTCATCATCGGCATCCATTACGGAAGGGAAGAATATATTTGGTGATTTTCC
>JBEBRF010000094.1:0-9152 GCA_040394975.1 Aequorivita soesokkakensis | reverse complement strand
AATCCAACCTACTTCTCAAAAGCCGCAACGCCTTTTTGAAGCCAGCCGTAATATTCTTCAAAATCGGGCGTGTAGCCTACGGGTTCAATAAGATTTTTTTCGTCGTGGCCCATCAACACATAGAAAGGTTGCGCATTGGCTCCATATCTCAAAATTTGGAACTCGCTCCATTTTTGGCCGATGTAGCGCAGTTTCTTGCCAGAGATTTCCGAGGTTAGCTCCTCCCCTTCCGGAAGCGGGCGTTTGTCGTCAACATAAAGTGAAATCAGGACGATATCCTCCTTCAACAGTTTCAGGATTTTTGGTTCGCTCCACACGCGTTCCTCCATTTTTCGGCAGTTTACACAGGCATAACCTGTGAAATCCACCAACACGGGTTTTCCTATTTTTTTGGCGTATGCAAGGCCCGTTTCATAGTCGTGGAACGAAATAATATCGTGCGGCCCCAAATATGCACCAGCTGGAAATTCTTCCGTGCTGGAAGCGCCCACGCTGTTGCTTAATTTTGTGAAACCGACCCCATAGGGCGATTCGCTATAATTCATGGCCGGCGGGAAACCGCTGATCAATTTCAATGGTGCACCCCAAAGCCCGGGAATCAAATAAACCGTGAATGCGAGAACCACGAGCCCAAGACTCAACCTTCCCACGGAAATATGCGACAAAGGTGAATCGTGCGGCAATTGGATTTTTCCGAAGAGATACAGCGCAAGGGCTCCAAAAATGGCGATCCAAATGGCGATGAAAACTTCCCGTTCCAACCAATGAAGTTGTAAAACAAGGTCGGCGTTCGAAAGGAATTTGAAAGCGAGGGCGAGTTCCAAAAAGCCTAAAAATACTTTTACGGTATTGAGCCATCCGCCCGATTTTGGCAGCGAATTCATCCAACCCGGAAAGGCTGCGAAAAGTGCAAAAGGCAAAGCTAATGCAAGCGAAAACCCAAACATTCCCACGAATGGGGCAATTCCGCCTTTTGATGCAGCTTCAACCAAAAGGTATCCAATAATTGGCCCGGTACAGGAAAATGAAACAATGGCCAAGGCCAGAGCCATAAAAAAGATGCCTATCATTCCACCTCTGTCGGCTTGTTTGTCAGCCTTTGTTGCCCATGAGCTTGGCAATGTAATTTCATAAGCGCCTAAAAACGAAAGGGCAAAGAACAGGATGAGCAAAAAGAATATCACATTGAACCAAACATTGGTTGAAAGCGCGTTCAAGGAATCGGCCCCGAAAATTCCGGTAACGATTGCACCCAGAAAAACGTAAATTACAATTATTGCAATGCCATAAATTATGGCATTCTTTATCCCGGCCGCTTTTGTTTTGCTTTGTTTAGTGAAAAAACTTACAGTCATCGGTATCATTGGGAAAACGCACGGTGTCAACAATGCGGTAAACCCGAAAAGGAAAGCCACGATAAATATGGTCCAAAGACCTTTGGTTTCCTGTTTTTTATTTTGCTCCAAAGCCGAAATGGCCGGAGTTTGGGAAGCATTTTGAACGGAATCTTTTACTTCTGTTTTTAGGGTATCAACGCTTGCAGTTGTATCGATTTTTTCATTCGAAAGGGCTATTGTTTCAATGTTTTCGGTATTATTGGTGTCTGCCGTGTTTTCATCAGGTTTTGCGGGATCGGGAATTTTGAATACAAGGTCAACGTAGTTGGGGGGCAAACAGCGCGTATCATCACAAACCATAAATTCCACTTCGCCTTTTATTGTGGTACCTTTATCGCCAGTCAATTTTATACGTTTTGTAAATGTTGCCGAATTTGAAAAAAAGGTAATCACCATATCAAAAACCGGGTCTAACTCGGTCGTACCTTTGCTCTCCTTTATTTTTCCAACAGATTGGTAGGCGTTGTTTTCCTCAAAAGTAAAAACAGTGGGCAGCGGGCCATCCTCCGGAACTACTTGTGAATATAAATGCCAATTATTATCAATGGAAGCCTTCGCAATAAGGTCATATTCAGTTTCCGATATTTTTTTGATGCTGGTGGACCAACTTACGGGATCGAGAATTTGGGACTGGACAGAAACAAGCGAAACCGTGGCGAGGAGAAGAAAGAGATAGATCTTTTTCATTAGGGAATTAATTATGTGGAATTTCTAAAAGATTCCAAATTTGGTGGAAAAAATGGAGTAATCAAAATTATGATGCGGTTTTGGGAAAAAACCTTTTAAAAATAAGTATAACATTAAGGCTTCATAAAATAAAAAAAACAGTATTCAACAGAGCAGCAAACCTCTCCGACAAACATTTTTAAAAAGGGACGGAGGTCTGGAATGCAGAAAAGAAATAATAAAAAACCTTCCTATAACGTTTATCTCTTAAAAAATGGCATTATATTCGCCGAAAATTTAAAAAATCCCAAGATTATGAAAATTACAAAATTAATAATGCTTTTCGTTTTGACCCTTGCGGCAGTGGGCTGCAACAAAGACGATGATGACAATGGGCCAGCCGCCTATGATTACAATAAAGACAACTTGACCGGAACCTACAAACTTGTTTTCCTTGAAACCGAAGAGGTAGAAACCATAGACGTTAATGGTTTCGACGTAATAACTACCACTACTTCTGTGGGCGATACATTCAACGTAACGCTTGTTTTTGCATCAAATAATACCGTTTCAATTGATGGGAATTATAGAATCACAGAAACCGTAACCCAAGGCAACCAAACCAACACTTCTACCTATATAGTGGATATTGATAATGAAACCAGCGGGTTTTCAGTGAATGCCGCCACTGCAGAATTGACCATTGACGGGTCAACGTATAAAGTATCTAACTTCACCCCAACAGGATTTCAGGTCAATTTAACTGAAACCACCACAGAGCCCAATGGCGACTCTACTGTTTATACAGAAGAAATGCACTTCACCAAACAGTAAAACCCATAAATTAAATATTTTTAAAAGCTACCCAAAATCCTGGGTAGCTTTTTTTATAAAGAAGGACGGAGAAATTTTCAGTTTTTCTGATAAATTTCAATTCATAAACGCAATAGCCTTTTTGTTCAAAAAACCTTACTTTTGCAACCTTTATCGCATCACGCACATTATGAGCAAAAATTTCAAAGAATACAAAGGGCTGGACCTCCCAAAATTGGCGGAAGAAATACTTACTTTTTGGAAAGAAGAAAACATTTTCGAAAAGAGCATTTCCATTCGCGAAGGGGCGCAGCCGTTCGTGTTTTTTGAAGGCCCGCCGTCCGCCAATGGACTGCCCGGAATTCATCACGTGATGGCGCGCGCCATAAAAGATATTTTTTGCCGCTACAAAACCCAAAAAGGTTTTAAGGTTGACCGAAAAGCGGGCTGGGATACGCACGGTCTGCCAATAGAATTGGGTGTTGAAAAAGAACTGGGAATTACAAAGGAAGACATTGGCAAAAAGATTTCGGTGGAAGCCTACAACGAAGCCTGCAAAAAAGCCGTAATGCGCTACACCGATGTGTGGAACAAAGTAACCGAAAGCTACGGCTATTGGGTAGATATGACCGATCCGTACATTACCTACGAACCAAAATACATGGAAACCGTTTGGTGGCTTTTAAAGGAAATTTATAATAAAAACCTGCTTTATAAAGGCTACACAATCCAACCATATTCCCCGAAAGCCGGAACTGGCTTGAGCTCGCACGAACTGAACCAACCCGGCACGTACCAAGATATTACAGATACAACGGTTGTAGCGCAGTTTAAGGCAATGGCCGAAACCTTGCCCGATTTTCTTGCGGAAGAATCGAACAACATTTGGTTTCTTGCTTGGACAACAACTCCTTGGACGCTTCCCAGTAATACTGCGTTGACTGTGGGCGCGAAGATTGATTATGTTTTGGTAAAAACGTTTAATCAATACACTTTTCAGCCCATAAATGTGGTTTTGGCGAAGAATTTGGTGGCGAGTCAATTCGCTAAAAATTATGAAGAAAAACCAAACGAAGACGTTTTAGAAGCCTATAAACAGGGCGATAAAACAATTCCTTTTTATATAGCGAAAGAATTTAAAGGCGCAGATTTACTTGGAATTCGCTACGAACAATTACTGGATTATGCGCATCCTTTCAATAATCCCGAAAATGCTTTCAGAATAATTTCGGGCGATTTTGTTACTACCGAAGACGGGACAGGAATCGTGCACACCGCACCAACTTTTGGGGCCGACGATGCGAAAGTCGCAAAAGAAGCCGTGCCGGAAGTGCCGCCAATGTTGGTGAAAGATGAAAATGGAAACCTTGTTCCGTTGGTGGATTTACAAGGAAAATTCCGTCCGGAAATGAAGGAACTCGCGGGAAAATATGTGAAAAACGAATATTACGAAGATTCCGAAGTTCCCGAAAAATCTGTTGACGTTGAAATTGCCATAAAACTAAAGACCGAAAACAAAGCCTTCAAAGTTGAAAAATACGTGCACAGCTACCCGAATTGCTGGCGTACGGACAAACCTATTTTATATTATCCGTTGGATTCGTGGTTTATAAAAGTGACCGATTTCCGCGATAGGATGTTCGAATTGAACAAAGAAATAAACTGGAAACCAAAAGCAACCGGCGAAGGCCGTTTTGGCAATTGGCTTGCGAACGCCAATGATTGGAACCTTTCGCGCTCGCGTTATTGGGGAATTCCGTTGCCCATTTGGAGAACCGAGGACGGAAAGGAAGAAATTATTATCGGTTCAATTGAAGAACTGAAAGCTGAAATGCAAAAGTCCGTTTCTGCGGGAATGATGAAAAATGACATATTTGAAGATTTCAAACCCGGTGATTTTTCCAAAGAAAACTATGCGAAAGTTGATCTTCACAAAAACATTGTTGACGAGATAACGCTTGTTTCCCCAAGCGGAAAACCAATGAAGCGCGAAGCCGATTTGATTGATGTTTGGTTCGACAGCGGAAGTATGCCGTATGCGCAATGGCACTATCCATTCGAAAACAAGGAAAAAGTAGAAAATACGTGGCGAAAGGCCGATTTTATAGCCGAAGGCGTGGACCAAACCCGCGGTTGGTTTTACACTTTGCACGCAATAGCAACAATGATTTTTGATGATGTTGCCTATAAAAATGTAGTTTCAAACGGACTTGTTTTGGATAAAAACGGCCAGAAAATGAGCAAGCGTTTGGGCAATGCCGTGGACCCTTTTGAAACTTTGGACGTTTTTGGGCCAGATGCCACGCGTTGGTATATGATTAGTAACGCCAACCCGTGGGACAATTTGAAATTTGACCAAGAGGGAATTTCAGAAGTGCGCAATAAATTCTTCGGGACGCTTTACAATACGTATAGTTTCTTCAGTCTTTACGCCAATCTCGATAATTTTGAATATCTTGAAAACGACCTTCCGCTAAAAAAACGTCCGGAAATTGACCGTTGGATTCTTTCAGAATTGCACACACTTATCCAAAAAGTGGACGAATATTACGCAGATTATGAGCCAACCAAGGCCACGCGCGCCATTTCGGAATTTGTGCAGGAAAATTTGAGCAACTGGTTCGTGCGCTTAAGCCGAAGAAGATATTGGAAAGGAAGCTATAACGACGACAAGATTTCGGCATACCAAACACTTTACACTTGTTTGGAAACTGTTGCAAAATTAGGCGCTCCCGTTGCTCCTTTCTTTATGGACAGGCTTTACAGAGACTTAACGAAGGGAACCAAAAAAGCTAAAATGGATTCGGTACATTTGACCGATTTTCCAAAATCGGATATTTCGTTCATTGATAAAAAGCTGGAACACAAGATGCAAAAGGCGCAAACAATATCGTCTTTGGTACTTTCGTTACGGCAGAAAGAAAAGATAAAAGTGCGCCAACCGCTTCAAAAAATAATGATCCCGGTTTTGGAAGCTTCGGAAAAGGAAGAAATCATGGCGGTTTCAGATTTGATCAAAAGCGAAGTGAACGTAAAGGAAATCGAGCTGATAGACGAAGGTTCGGGAATGTTGGTAAAACAGATAAAACCAGATTTCAAGGCACTGGGCCCTCGTTTCGGAAAAGATATGAAAACCGTAGCGGCGACCATTTCAGCCTTCGACCAAAAACAAATTGCAACTTTGGAAAAAGATGGGGAAATATCAGTTTTTATTAACGAAAAAAATACTACTTTGGCGCTCGATGATGTAATTATATCTTCCCAAGATATTGAGGGATGGTTGGTTGCGAATGCCGATGGAGTAACTGTGGCGCTGGACGTTACGATAACCCCCGATTTGAAAAATGAGGGAATTGCGCGGGAATTGGTAAACAGAATCCAAAACTTGAGAAAGGATAGTGGGTTTGAGGTTACGGACCGGATTGAAGTAACACTTCAAAATGACGAAAAACTAAAGGTGGCGGTAACCCAAAACCTACAGTATATAAAAGAAGAAACATTAACGGAGGTTTTGCAATTTCAGCCAAAAATTGAACAAGGAAACGAAATTGCATTTGACGAAATTGAAACAAGTATAAGCATTAAAAAACATTTATCATGACAGACACAGAAAGAACCAGATATTCAGATGCCGATCTGGAAGAATTTAGAGCATTATTGAACGATAAAATAAAAAAAGCAACCGAACAATTGGAGCTAATCCAAAGTTCCTATAAAAACGATAGCAACAACGGTACAGACGATACTTCGCCAACTTTCAAGGCTTTTGACGAGGGAAGCGAGGTTATGAGCAAAGAGGCGAATTCACAACTTGCAATCCGTCAGGAAAAATTTATCCGCGACCTCAAAAACGCTTTGGTCCGTATTGAAAACAAAACTTACGGCATTTGCCGCGTAACCGGAAAGTTAATCAATAAAGAACGGTTGAAGCTTGTGCCCCACGCCACATTGAGCATTGAAGCAAAGAACATGCAAAAATAAGCCCACCCCAAACCTCTCCCAAAGGGAGGGGCTAAACTATAGGTCCCGAATTTTTCGGGACTTTTTTTATGGCGAAAAATTTTGGATTCACCTTCCCACGATAAAATTTTATTGATTTTGAAAAATTCCGGGACAGATATTTCGTACCGCAAAACAAATAATAATGCTATTTTTGCCACCGCAATTGAATTGTATTTATGAGCCTCAAAAGAGCCACCCTTATTATCATTGTGATCTTGTTGATAGATCAAATTTCGAAGTTTTATATCAAAATGAATTTTGAATTGGGCCAGGAAATCTACGTTTTTGATTGGTTCCGCATTCTTTTTGTTGAAAACGAAGGAATGGCGTGGGGCGCAAAAATCCCGGGTGAATACGGGAAGCTTTTTCTCACACTTTTCAGGATTGTCGCCATCTGCGGGATAGGGTATTGGCTGTGGGATTCTGTCAGAAAAAATGCAACTCCCATTTTAATTTTTTGTGTTGCATTGATTTTTGCGGGAGCCTTGGGCAATATTATTGATTCCGTTTTTTATGGAATTATTTTTAACGATAGTCACGGGCAAGTTGCTACCTTGTTTCCGGAGGCAGGTGGCTACGGAACAATTTTTCACGGAAAAGTAGTAGATATGCTTTACTTTCCGCTGTATGGCGGAATGTTGCCAAATTGGGTTCCCTTTTGGGGCGGCGAGTATTTCACTTTTTTTGACCCCGTTTTCAACGTTGCGGATTCTTCCATTAGCGTCGGGGTTATTTTACTTCTTATTTTCAACAAACAAGCATTTCCGAAAAAGGAAAACGAAGCATAAGCTTTAGCTGGGTGGTGCGAGCACGGTAAAGGGATAATAGGGCAAATTTCTAATTACCCAATAAATAATTGCCAGTCCAAAATATCCAAAAATAAATAGTTTGCCGTAAAAAAGCATAAAGCGGTAATGGGTCCCGAAGATCCAATTGACCGCTGTAATTCCCAGGCCATAAACTAAAATGGGCAAGGTTAAAACCAAGAGCGGGTTAAACCGAAAAGCTCCCCATAAATTTCCCTCCAACAGCAAATGGAGCGCGCGCTGTGAGCCGCATCCCGGACAGAAAAACCCAGTAAAATAATAAAAAGGGCAAGGGGCGAAAATGGATGTTTGCAGTGGATTGTGCGAAAAGTAATAAATGAAAATGCCCCCAAAAACAAAAATGAGGGCAAGTTTCAAAATCTTGTCATTATGCCGCAAATGCTCCACCTAAACCTATAACCATAAAGAAAATGATATAAAGCACCCAGACCAAAGCGGCGGCTACGGCGCCCCAAATGGCCCATTTTTTTGCGTCATCGGCGGCCTGTTGTGCGCCCACTGCGTCTCCTTGGGCCCAGAGTTCCTTTACTTTTGATGCCTTGATTATTGATACAATGCCCAAGGGTAGGCAACATAAAACGGTGCACAAGATTGCCCATACCAGGTTATTGTCTGGCGGCGCGCCCATAGTTTGGTTGGTTGGTTCCATAGTTACTATTTTATTGGTTAATAATTGTTTAATTTTTATAAAGATAAGAGGTTATTTTGAAAATCTACTATTTTTTTTGGGGTTACACAGAAATGCAATCTCACATCGTTTGCCCCAAAATATATTTCGGGCTCAGGTTCAAAAAAGGAAAGCCCAACAAATAGGGCATTGGAATTGCATTGTGCTAAAAACCGATCATAAAAACCTTTACCGTAACCAATGCGGTGGCCATTTTCATCATAAGCCAACAAAGGCACAAAGACCACTTCCACCATGTGTGGCGCTATTTCAATGCCTGAAACGGGTTCTGGAATTCCGTATTCCGAAGTTTTCAAAAGGGTGTTTTCCTGCAACAGAAAATGCTTCATTTCATTAGTTTCGAAAAATGCTTTTGAAACAACAATGCTTTTGTCCTTCCCTTGAAGAATGTGCAACAAATAGTCAGTGTTCACCTCCTTTTTTTCTGAAATTGGAAGGAAAATATGGTAGTAGGTCCTTTCCCAAATGGGAAGTTTCAACGCTTGGTTCGCAATCTGAAGGCTCATTTCCTCAATGGATTCTTCAGAAAGATTTTCGCGAAGGTTTTTATATTTTAAACGAAGCGTTTTCTTATCACTCATATTACTTCAACATTTTACTTCAACATTCAAAAATCAACAATCGTCAATCGAAAATCGTCAATCGTCAATCGAAAATCATTTAAGACCTACAAGGTTTTGAAAACCTTGCAGGAGAATAAATCAAAAATCGTCAATCGTCAATCGAAAATCATTTAAGACCTACAAGGTTTTGAAAACC
>JBEBRF010000093.1:0-9339 GCA_040394975.1 Aequorivita soesokkakensis | reverse complement strand
TTTCAAGTTTCAAGTTTCAAACTTAAAGCTTAAGCTAAAAGCTAAAAGCCGAAAGTTGCAATCGTAAATCAAAAATCGTAAATCGTAAATCAAAGAATGCTAATTTATCTTCGCGTTTTAAAGGAAAGTTTCAATTTTGCGCTCAATGCGTTGCGGAACAATAAATTGCGGACCTTTCTTTCATTGGTTGGCGTAACCATTGGAATCTTTTCTATTATCGCGGTTTTGGCAGCGGTAGATTCCTTGAAAAAAGAGATTGAAGGGAGCATTAGTGGATTGGACAACAGTACGATCATTATTATGCGCTTCAATTTTGGGCCAACCGAAATTCCGCGGTGGAAATGGCAGCAATTTCCCGATGTTTCCTATGACGAATACCAATACATAGAACGCAATACCCCAAATATTGAGGCGGCAACTTTTACGCTGAACGTGCCCAATGAAAGTATAAAATATGAAAACAATCAGGTTGACAATGTGCCCATTGGCGCTGTAACCGATAGTTATTATGACATTGAAGCCCTGAAACTTTCCGAGGGGCGTTTCTTCAACGCTTCCGAATCAAACAGCGGATCAATGGTGGTGGTTTTGGGTGATGAAATTGCGGTCCAACTTTTTGGCAATGCCGCGACCGCCATTGGAAAGGAAGTGCGCATTTACGGGAGAAAATTCAACGTGATTGGCGTATTGGAAAAGGAAGGCGCCGGAATTTTTGGAAACTCAAAGGATACTTCTGTTTGGATGTCCGTAAATGTAGTGCGGCGCATTTATGGCGACAATAATAAAAACACTTTTCCGCAAATTGTGGTAAAGCCCGAAAAAGGGATTGATGAAGCCGAATTTAAGGCGGTGCTCGATCAAAAACTTAGAACCAAACGAGGGCTGAAACCCGATGAAATCAGCAATTTTTTCATAAACCAAATGCAGGGCTTTGCTGATTTTATTGATGAAATTACCGGCAGTATGAACATAATTGGTCTTGTGATAAGCGGATTTTCACTATTGGTCGGCGGCTTCGGAATAGCAAATATTATGTTCGTGAGCGTGAAGGAACGCACCAATTTAATCGGGATCCAAAAATCATTGGGTGCGAAAAACAAATTCATTCTTTTCCAATTTTTGTTTGAAGCGGTTATTCTTGCGGTAATCGGTGGTTTGATCGGTTTGTTTTTGGTGTTTATTGTTTCATTGATCGCTTCCCAATTTACGGGTGATTTTGAGTTTGTGCTCTCTCCGTGGAATATGTTTATTGGCACTGCCATTAGTGCGGCAATCGGTTTGATTTCAGGGATACTTCCGGCAATTTCAGCTTCAAAACTGGATCCGGTGGAAGCGATTCGCACGGGCATGTAGGCTTCGCAAATTCTAAATTACAAGCACCAAATTCCAAATAAATTCCAAAAAATAAATTCCAAATTCCAAAGGTGTTATTGTTTGGAATTTGGAATTTAAAATATTGGAATTTGTGAAGAAGTTGCGCCGAAAATTTTTCTCATTAAGTTAAATTATTTCTGCAACTTCTGAATTTACCCATTCCAAAAAACGTTCGTCTTCCGCTGAAAAAGGATCTTCCACGTGCGAATCAATATCAATTTGCCCGATGTTTTTTCCGTCTTTAAACATTGGAATTACGATTTCGGCTTTCACAAATCTGCTACATGCAATGTAATTGTTCTGCGCTTTTACGTCGGGCACCACAAAATTCTGGTTGCTCACTGCCACTTGGCCGCAAATTCCCTTTCCGAAAGGAATAACGGTGTGATCCGTGGGTTCGCCCGCAAAAGCTTTTAGGTGAAGTGTTTTTTCCGCTTCATTTGCAAAATAGAAACCCACCCAATCGTAATAACCAATTGAGGTTTGCAAAAGTTCGCATACTTGTTTTAAGCGTTCTTCAGTGGTTTCTCGCTCGTTGGCCAAAATGGCGGCCACTTTCGGTTTTAGGTTTGAAAAGGACATGCTGTAAGTCTTGGATATTTTGGTAAAAGTATTTTAAAAACGGGTATAGCTACCTATAACAAATACTGTATTTTTGTTAAAAAGTTGTTTTGTCCTTTGAGAAATCTTCTTCGAAAATATAAGTCAGTTATCCGGTTTGTGCTCCTCTTTTTGGGGACCTATTTGTTTTTTGGGATTTTATATTCCATTTATTTGAAAGCTTCTGAAAACGGAGCCTATTTCCCCGACTTTATTACGAATCTCGTCGCGCTGCAAAGTGCTTCGGTTCTTGAAACCATGGGCTATTCATCATATTTGTGGAAGGAACCCCAAGTTCAGGGAATGGTGCTGACTATTGAGAACAAATACAGCGTGAGTATTGTTGAGGGCTGCAATGCCGTGAGTGTTATTATTTTGTTTTGCGCCTTTGTTATCGCTTTCGCGGAAAGTTTTAAAAAAACACTGCTGTTTCTTTTGGCTGGGACTGTTTTGATTTATACCGTGAATATTGTGCGCATTGCAATTCTAACCGCGGCACTGTTTCAATATCCACAATACGAAAATATATTACATTCCGTGGTTTTTCCGGGGATAATCTATAGCGTTGTGTTTGTTCTTTGGATGGTGTGGGTGCGGATGCTGAAACCAAAATCAGCTATATGAAAAGGATACTGAGCATTCTTGGCATAGTTGTTCTCACCGTGCTTTTGTTGTTGGTTCGGGCGTTTGAGGATTCTTTGTTTTATGATCCGCTATTGGATTTTTATAAAATTGACTACAAAATATTGCCCCTGCCAAAGATGGATTTTTTCCAACTATTTGCGGGAATCTCACTTCGCTTTTTTTTAAATACCGTGTTTTCCCTTGGCATTCTTTGGTTTGCTTTTAGGGATAGTGAAATAATTAAATTTTCCGCTATTTTATATCTTTCCTTTTTCGTTGTTCTCTTTGTGGTCTTTAGCTGGCTGGTGCTCACTGCTAAGGGCACAGAGGGCCATTTGTATTTATTTTACGTAAGGAGATTTCTTATTCAGCCGCTGTTTTTGCTACTATTGCTCCCCGCTTTTTACTTTCAGAAGTATAAAAGCAGATGAAATTTTAATACCTTTGGCATACCAAAAAAATCCCGAAAATGAAAAAAGTAACCTTATTATACCTCGCTATTGCCGCAATTTCAATCTCTTCCTGCAAGGACGCCACAAAACAAGCCGAACCTGAAGTTGTGGTGGTGGATAACACCGAAACCAAAACCTATGAAATAGCAGCTGTGGAGGCAAAGTTCAATGACCCAAAGGTGGAAGCCGTTTTCAAGCAATATTTACAAGTGGAAGCCGCATTGGTAAATACAAATGCCAGCGCCACGGCTACCGAAGCCTCAAAATTGGAATTGCTTTTAAAAGAAATGAATGCCGAACAGGACATCCAAACTGCGGTAACGGCCATTGCAGGCACTGAAGATATAAAGGTTCAACGCGAAAATTTTGAGCCACTAAGCATGGGAATTGAAAAAATGCTGCAAGGCGCCCTGATTTCTGGAACCCTCTATAAACAATACTGCCCAATGGCCTTCAACAACAAAGGCGCCTATTGGATAAGCAGCAGCAAAGATATTTTGAACCCTTATTTTGGCGATAAAATGCTGAAATGCGGCAGGGTAGATGCTGAGATTAGTACACAGTAAGCGGTTATCAGTTATCAGTTGTCAGTTATCGGTTAGACCCATCAACCCATAGGCTTTTTTAAATATAATTAGTACTTTTGCAAAAGCATGAAAAAAGCAATTTCCATATTCTTAACCGTATTGATGCTCGCGAGCAGCACTGGCATTGCCTATGCGCAGCATTTTTGCAGTGGAAAGGAAATGATGGCCGAAGTTACTTGGGGAGAAAAAAATCTTTCCTGCGGAATGGATGTAGAAATCCATCCCTGTGATGACGAAAAAACAATTGCAGAAGGCCACGAATGCTGCGAAAACCATTTCACTCAAATAAATACCGACGATAATTTTGCAAAAGCATCGTTCGATCTAAAACTCGACAAGACTTTTGTGACCACCTTCGTTTCGGTCTTTGTTTTGCAGGAAGTTGCCATTGCTTCCACAGAAAAAACCTTCTTCGCGGATTACAGTCCGCCACCACTCGAACGGGATTTGAACATTCTGTACGACACTTTCCTGATTTGATTTTTTAAAAATCTTTTAGCAAACACATTTCATCATTTTGAAATGTAAATTTGGTGTTCCCTATTAAATTTTGGGACAACACGCACTTAATTAAAGATTTATAAAAATCAATACTCATGACACACACATATAAAATACACGGAATGACCTGCAACGGCTGCCGAAGCCACGTGGAAAAAACCTTAAGCGAAATTGAAGGTGTTTCCAAAGCATCGGTAAACCTCGAAAAAGCCGAAGCCGTCATTGAAATGGAAACACACATTCCATTAAAAGTCTTTGAAAAAGCATTGGAAGATGACGGTGGTAGCTA
The DNA here is from genome assembly GCA_040394975.1 of Aequorivita soesokkakensis. Lineage (GTDB taxonomy): Bacteria > Bacteroidota > Bacteroidia > Flavobacteriales > Flavobacteriaceae > Aequorivita > Aequorivita soesokkakensis_A. The sequence goes on along the minus strand of JBEBRF010000093.1, from coordinate 4,912 downwards.
TACAATTTCGCTTCCAAATGATGCCGAAGCAGCACACAATCACCAAATCAAAAAGGAACAGAAACGCGCCCGCCAAAGCAGTTCCGGCACCTTTTATTGCCCCATGCACTGCGAAGGCGATAAAACCTATGACAAACCGGGCGATTGTCCAGTCTGCGGCATGGATTTGGTGGAAGAAATTAAAACCAAAACCAGTTCGGCAACAGAATACACTTGCCCAATGCATCCCGAAATTGTTCGTGACGAACCCGGTTCCTGTCCAATTTGCGGAATGGATCTGGTGCCAAAGGAAGTGGACGAATCTGCCGAAAACAAAACCTATAAAAAATTGCTGAAAAAGTTTTGGATTGCCGTGGCATTCACTGCACCCATCTTTGTAATCGCAATGTCCGAAATGATTCCAAATAATCCTTTGTATGATTGGCTGCCCATGAAATTCTGGAATTGGACTCAATTTTTTCTTTCAATTCCTGTGGTTTTTTATGCCACTTGGATGTTTTTTGAACGGGCCTATCGTTCCATAAAAACGTGGCATTTAAATATGTTCACCCTTATTGGAATTGGCGCCGGCGTGGCTTGGGTTTTTAGCGTTTTCGGGATGTTGTTCCCTGACTTTTTCCCCGAGCAGTTTAAGACCGAAGTTGGCACCGTTCACGTTTATTTTGAAGCGGCAACGGTAATCCTGACCCTGGTTTTGATGGGCCAGGTTTTAGAGGCGCGTGCGCATAACCGCACCAATTCGGCAGTAAAGGAATTGCTGAAACTCGCCCCCAACAAAGCCGTTAGAATCATCAACGGAACCGAGGAAACCATCGCCATCGATAAAATTGAGGTGGGCGACCAACTGCGCGTAAAACCGGGAGAAAAAATTCCTGTTGACGGAAGCATACTTGAAGGCGAAAGTTCCGTGGACGAATCAATGATTACCGGTGAACCCGTTCCCGTATCAAAAACGGTGGGCGATAAAGTGAGTTCGGGAACCATAAACGGTAAGCAAACTTTTGTGATGAAAGCCGAAAAAGTGGGGAGCGATACGCTGCTTTCACAAATTATAGAAATGGTAAACAAAGCCAGCCGAAGCCGTGCGCCCATCCAAAAATTGGCCGATAAAATCTCCGGATATTTTGTGCCTATAGTGGTGCTGGTTTCAATAATCACATTTATTGTTTGGGCCATTGTTGGGCCCGAACCGGCTTATGTATACGCATTGGTAAATGCCATTGCGGTTTTGATTATCGCCTGTCCGTGTGCCTTGGGACTTGCAACGCCAATGTCTGTGATGGTCGGTGTTGGAAAAGGTGCGCAAAATGGCGTGTTGATTAAAAATGCCGAAGCACTCGAAACACTCAATAAAATTGACGTTTTGATTATTGACAAAACCGGAACAATAACCGAAGGAAAACCCTCCGTTGAAAAAGTGGGCGCTTCGGAAGATTTTTCGGAAAAAGAAGTGCTTCAATATATTGTTTCGCTCAATAAAAACAGCGAACATCCGTTGGCCGATGCCACTGTGAAATATGGCAGAGAAAACAATACTGAAGTAATTAAAACTTCCGATTTTAATTCCGTTACCGGAAAAGGTGTAACCGGAATTATAAATGGAAAAAAAGTTGCGCTCGGCAACAAAAAGATGATGGAGGAAGCAGGGGCAACTATTTCCGAAGAAATTCGGAATCAAGTTTCCACAGAGCAGCAAAAAGGCAATACCGTTTCTATGCTTTCAGTCGATGGAAAAGGGGCTGGTTATGTGGTGATTTCCGATAAAATAAAAGGAACCAGCAAAAAGGCAATTGCAGAACTTCAATCAAAGGGAATCCAGGTTATTATGCTCACCGGCGATAACCAACACACGGCAAAAGCGGTTGCTTCCGAATTAAATCTCACTGATTTCCAAGCAGAAATGCTTCCACACAACAAAATGGAAATAGTTGAAAAATTACAGGCCGAAGGCAAAAAAGTAGCAATGGCCGGCGATGGCATAAATGATGCGCCGGCATTGGCCAAAAGTGATGTGGGCATCGCGATGGGCACCGGAACCGACGTAGCTATTGAAAGCGCTGGAATAACACTTGTAAAAGGCGATTTGCACGGTATTGTAAAAGCTTTTCATTTAAGTGAAAAAGTAATGCGGAACATCAAACAAAACCTATTTTTCGCATTGATCTATAACGTGCTCGGCGTGCCAATTGCCGCCGGGGTGCTCTTTCCGTTCTTCGGAATTTTATTGTCCCCAATGATCGCGGCACTGGCCATGAGCTTTAGTTCGGTATCAGTAATTGTTAATGCCCTGCGGTTGCGCAGCGCGAAAATTTGATTAATAGACATAAGACTTAAGACGTAAGACTTAAGACTAAAAAATACAGCTTAAAATTTGAAAATATTTAAAAATGAAAAATCTATTATATATACTTTTTATACTTCCCGTTTCTGTTTTTTCACAGGAAAAAATTTTGGGTACCATTACTGAAAATATCAGTAATGAAGAGGTTCCGCTGAGCGGCGCTAATGTTTATTGGATGGATACTTCGGTGGGAACGGTTACCGATTTTGACGGAAATTTTGAAATTTCATATAAACCGGAATACAAAAACCTCGTTATTAGTTTTGTGGGTTATAAAACCGATACAATTTCGGTGGATTCCCCAAAACGGATTTCGCATTCATTGGTTTCTACCGCCAATCTGGATGAGGTTACGGTAACCGCGAGACAGAAAGCCACTTCGCGCTCGTTCATTGAGGCCACAAACGTATTGAATGTAAGTAGTGCCGAACTTTTAAAGGCTGCTTGTTGCAATTTGGCCGAAAGTTTTGAAACGAACCCTTCCATTGATGTGAATTTTGCCGATGCAATTTCGGGCACACGGCAAATTAAAATGCTGGGCTTAACGAGTCCGTATATTTTAATTACAACTGAAAATGTGCCCAGTATTCGCGGCGCTTCGCAAGCTTACGGGTTGAGCTTTATTCCGGGCACTTGGGTAGAGAGTATCCAAATCACGAAAGGCGCCGGTAGTGTTATCAATGGTTTCGAAAGTATCGCTGGCCAAATTAACGCAGAATTGCAGAAACCAAGCTTGGACGACCAACTTTTCGTAAATGCATACGGGGCGGGCAATGGCCGTTTTGAATTGAATACACATTTAAACACAAAAATCACGGAACGGTGGAGCACTGGTTTATACCTTCATGGAAATTTGCGTGAAAGCGAATTCGATAAAAATGGCGATTCATTTTTGGATGCGCCTTTGATGCAGCAGGTGAACGTGATGAACCGTTGGCAATATACCGATACCGAAAACGGTTTTGTGGGATTTTTCAATGTTCGTTATTTGAATGATGAAAAGCAGACCGGGCAAACTTTTTTTGACCCGAAAAAAGATCGCGGAACCACAAATGCGTGGGGAAGCGAGATTAAAACGCAGCGTTTTGATGTTTCGGGGAAATTCGGGTATGTGAATCCCGATATTCCGTGGCGTACGGGCGGGTTGCAACTTGCCTATAGCCATCACGACCAAGAATCGTATTTTGGGTTGAACGATTATAACATTCAGCATAACAGTTTGTATGCGAACATTCTTTACAACACTATAATCAGCGACTCGCGCCACAAAGTAAAAACGGGATTGAGCGCTACTTATGACGGATATGAAGAGTTGGTTTTGACTGAAAATTTCAGCAGAAAGGAAAATTCTGTCGGCGCATTTTTTGAATATAATTTTGATAATATGGGCGATCTCAATTTTACGGCGGGAATCCGTGCCGATGTGCACAATGCATTGGGCACCTTCCTTACGCCCCGTTTTCACTTGCGCTATACTCCGTGGGACAAATCTGCGTTCCGCGTTTCAGCGGGCCGCGGAAAGCGGAGCGCAAATATCTTTGCCGAAAACCAACAGCTTTTTGCCACTGCCCGAAGCCTAAATATTTTCGGCAATGAGGGCAAAATTTATGGCCTCGACCCAGAAATTGCTTGGAATTACGGACTTTCGTATATGCAAGGTTTTAATCTTTTCAACAGAAAGGCAGATATTACCGTTGATTTTTACCGGACCGATTTTGAAAACCAAATTGTGGTAGATTGGGAAAATCCCACCGAAGTCAATTTTTATAATTTGAACGGCGAAAGTTACTCGAATAATTTTCAGACAGAGTTCAATTATAATGTTTTTCAACATTTTGATATGCGCTTGGCCTATAAATATTACGATGTTGAAACAACCTATTTAAGCGGAAAGAAGGTAACTCCATTGACCCCAAACCATCGGTTTTTTGCCAATGCTTCCTATGAAACGCATCAAGGTGCAAAAGGAGGAAACTGGAAGTTTGATGCAACTTTCAATTATGTGGGAGAGCAGCGGTTTGCTTCCGCGGAAAGCTATCTTACTACCATTGGGATTTCAGAATTCTCTCCGAGTGTTTCCACGTTGAATGCGCAGGTTACAAAGGTTTTTTCGCCTAATTTTGAACTATATGTGGGCGGGGAAAACATTACGAACGTTACACAGAAAAACCCAATCGTGGGAAGCGATAACCCGTTTGGAACAACTTTTGACACGACCTATGTTTACGGCCCAATTTTTGGCAGCTCGTATTACGCCGGGTTGCGGTACCGAATCAATTAAATCAAAATTCACAATAAACATAAAAGCATGAAGTACATAATTGCAGTTTTAGGAATACTCTTAATTGGAGTAACGGGGCTCGCCCAAAACAAGAACGCGAAGGCCACCATTGAAGTAGATGGGGTTTGCGGAATGTGTAAGGAACGAATTGAAAAGGCCTCCATTCAGGCCAAGGGCGTAAAGTCTGCTACTTGGAATGTGGACACCCATCAATTGAATTTAATTTACAACGAAGGCAAAACCGATTTGGCCACAATTCAGCAAAGCATTGCAGACAGCGGCCATGACAC
>JBEBRF010000092.1:0-9446 GCA_040394975.1 Aequorivita soesokkakensis | reverse complement strand
ATTTCACCTTCCGCTTGATCTGCCATACGCAGATAATTTCCCTCAAAGGGACTGGAAATGGTGTAGCTTCCGTCTTCGGTATAGGTTATATTTATTGCTCCTTCCGTAGGTTTGTTGATTGCAAAAAGTATGTTGTGAATGTTTGATACCTCCCCGACTTTTACCCAGTGGTCATGGCGCTCGCCTTCCCCAGATTCAACTATTTTAATATATGCTTCGCCGTCATCTGCGGGAGTCAATCCTTCCTTGGCGCCGGAAATGAAATTTTTATATTGGATGGTAACAGGCTGGCCATTATAATCTGTGTTAATGGTGAAATCATTATTCAATTTTTCCGAAAGCCTAAGTTTTTTCAGTTTTAGTTTTCTGCGTTGGGCCACGCCATCTATCATATAGTCGCCATCAATGAAGACCTCAAGATAGGCATGGTCTGAAAGGATGGTGTTTTCTGTTTGCCCCTCACGGATGTGCATTATTCCCTCAAAGCCAATATAGCGCGTTACAAAGGCTCCAACAATTACCAATATAAAAGACAAATGCAGCATCAACGACGCCCACATAGAGCGTTTGTGCAGGTTATATCTGAAGATGTTGCCCACGAAATTTATTACAAAAAGCAACATTATGGCTTCAAACCACCATGCGTTATAAATAAGTTCCCTTGTATAGGGCGTTGGCGGACTCTGCGAATCTGCGTCCATAAAAGTGCCGGCGGCCATGGCCACTGCAAAAACGAGAAATAAAATGGCAGTTAAACGGGTGGAGAAAAGAACGGAAGCAATTTTTTTTTGCATTAGTGGGAATTTTGGCGCAAAAATAAGGAATTGCGCCCATTTAGACTACTGAAATCTGCAAACTCTTCCTTATTTGTGGGCCTGGGAATTCCGGGCATTGAAAATGTTTAGATGGATAAAAGTGCCCATATTGCGGGCCCTATTTTTGGCAATATTTGCAGTTTCGCCCTCAAACAGTTCATCAATGGTTTGATGCCATAGATTTATCCACGTTCCAAAATGAAGTTCGTTAATGGTGCCCCCAACTTTCTGGTCCACCTCAATATGTGCGTGCATGGGGTTTCCGAAATATTTTCGCTTAAAGAAAAGATTGGTTTCCCAAAAATCGGTCAACAGCTCAAGATGGGTAGGCCAGTCTGAGATTATTCCATTAAATATTGGCCCGAGAAGCGAGTCTTTCCTCACTTTTCCATAAAAGGTATGAACGAGCAAAGACACATCTTCGCGAGTTTCAATTTTGATTTTGCCCATTTTTTACAGCAAAGTTATTAAAATCAACAACATATTCACCAATAAGCTTATGACCAATAACCAGAATGCAAATTTCCTGTTAGACCCGGCCAACAAAATGGCGTTATAGCCCATACACAGTGAAACACAAAGCGTAAGTTCTATACCCGAGATCAACGAGGTGCCCTGCGCCAAAATTGTCATGGCCGCAATGGAGCCAATACAACTGTTCAAAATTATGGTTAGCGGCACATACATATAGTAATCGTGGATAAACTCAACTTGCATGGATTTTAGGGATGGAATTTTCATATAAATAGGTTTTAAAAATTAAAAATCGATAATGCCCGTTGCTTGTTTTTTAAGAAAATGGACATTTCAAATTATTTAAGGGTTTTGAATTATATGGCGTAAATTTACAACGTGCAACATGCCTTAGTTTATGAGGCAAATCATAAAGGTATGATTCCCGAAAATTTATTGCTGACTTATGGTGCAAGCCTAACAAACATCAATACTTCCGAAATAATTCTGATCGAAAAAAAACGGGCAAACTCCTATTTTCAGATAAAAACGGGCGAAGTGAAAATGTTCAACCTGAACGAACAGGGAAAGGAATTTGTCCAAGGAATTTTTTACGACGGCGAAAGTTTTGGTGAGCCCCCGCTGTTGGGAGATTTCAAATACCCGGCTTCCGCGACGGCCATTAAACCTACCCAACTTTATACTTTGGGCAAGTCACAACTGTTTCAACTGCTCACCGAGAACCCGGAGGTAAACCTTAAATTCACCAAAGCCCTTGCGAAAAGACTTTATTACAAAGCGACCATTTTAAAGGAAATATCCGTGCATCCGCCCGAACATCGCATTCTTACTTTGATTGATTTCTTAAAAAGGAAATATGGCTCCACTGAACCTTTTCAGGTGGAACTAACCCGACAACAAATTGCCGATTTAACCGGACAGCGTGTGGAAACCGTAATCCGCGCCATAAAACAATTGGAGCAGGACGGCGAAATAAAATTGATAAAACATAAAGTGTTCCGTTGAAAAACCGGTGACGAAAAGAAAAGGAAAAATAGCGTTCGTTTTAGTACATTTCATTTTTTAAAATCAGTTCATCGCGTTTTCGTTTTTCGGCCCATTCGCTAATCCAAAAACCCCTAACTTCGCACTATGATAAAGGTAGTTTTATTAGGCTTCGGAAATGTAAACTGGCATTTGTTCCATGCGCTATTAAAAAAAAGACAAGTTTCTGTGGAACAGGTTTTTAACAGAAATCACATAAAGCTTCCGTTTCCTTTTGAAGCTATTCCATTCACCGATGATATTTCAAAAATTGCAGCAGCCGACGTTTATATAATCGGGATTCCCGATGATGCAATTGCCGAATTTTCGGAAGCATTGCCCTTTCAGAATAAACTGGTGGTGCACACCTCGGGCGGTGCGGCAATGGACGTGCTAACGCCAAAAAACAGGCGCGGGGTTTTTTATCCGCTTCAATCCTTTTCAAGGCAACGGGAAGTTGTTTTTGATGAAATTCCCATAGCCATTGAAGCCGAAAACCCCGCTGATTTAAATATACTGAAAGCCCTGGGCGAATCCATCTCAAAAAATGTGGTTGTAATTTCTTCGGAAAAAAGGGCAAAACTTCATCTTGCCGCGGTTTTCGTAAATAATTTCGCCAATCATTTATTTGAAATTGGGAACGAAATTTTAAAGGAAGAGGAGTTGCCATTTGATCTGCTCAAACCCCTGATAGCCGAAACCGCATCAAAAATCAAAACCCTTTCCCCGGCACAGGCACAAACAGGACCGGCAAAACGCAAGGACCAAAAAACCATTGAAAAACATTTACATTTGCTACAGGCGGGCCCACATGCAAAACTGTACAAACTGTTCACCGAGCAACTAAAACAGAAATATGGAAAAGAGCTATAAAGAATATTTAAAACACATAACCACCTTTATTTTTGATGTGGACGGAGTTTTAACAGATGGCAACATTCAAGTAAACACACAAGGGGAAATGTTCCGGACTATGAACATAAAAGATGGATACGCCCTAAAAACCGCTGTGGACCAAGGGTTTAATGTATGTGTGATTTCCGGCGGATCCAATGAAGGGGTGCGCATACGGTTGGAAAATTTGGGTGTGAAACATATATTTTTGGCCGCACAAAACAAAACCGAAATTCTTGGAAAATACTTAAAGGCCAACCATTTAAAACGGGAAAACACGTTGTACATGGGCGATGATCTTCCGGATTTTGAAATTATGCAGAAAGTGGGGCTCCCCACCTGTCCACAGGATGCCGTTCAGGAAATTAAGGCAATCGCTAAATATGTTTCCCACAAAAAAGGCGGCAAAGGCTGCGTTCGTGATGTTGTGGAACAAGTGCTAAAAGTTCAGGGGAAATGGATGATTACTGGCGGTGTGGGCGCTAAATTTGACTGAGAGGAAGATGGGAGACGGAAGACAGAAGTTTGATGACGGAAGACAGAAGTTGGAAAACGGAAGACAAAAGTTGGAAGACGGATGTCGGGTGACGGATGTCTTTTTAAAAAAATTTAAACTTTGATGCTTACACTTTGAACTTTTTAAAACTTATCCGTTACCAAAATTTGGCCATTATTGCCTTGGCGCAAGTTTTTATAAAATTTGGCCTCTTTGCAAATATAGCTACTGCCCTAACCCCGTTCCATTTTGCGCTGCTTGTTTTGGCCACGGTTTCCATAGCCGCTGCGGGAAACATCATCAACGACAGCTTTGATCTGGAAATTGACAAAGTCAACAAACCCAACAAGGTTTTGATAGGCAAAAAAATTTCCGAAGCACGGGCCAACAGCCTGTATATACTATTGACCGTTACGGGCGTGGCCATCGGGTTTTATCTGGCAAACCACATTGGCAAACCCAGTTTTGCTGCAATTTTCATCGTTATTTCAGCCCTGCTCTATCTGTACGCATCTTTTTTAAAGGGAATGCTGCTAATTGGAAATCTGTTGGTTTCGGCATTGGTGGCCATGAGTTTGATCATCGTTCCCGTTTTTGACTTATTTCCGGCAATTTCTCCCGAAAACCAATCCGCATTTTCAGGGGTTTTTAAAATTGTGTTGCATTTTGCAGCGTTTGCTTTTTCCATTAATTTGATCCGTGAAATCGTGAAGGACCTCCAAGACATCAACGGCGACAAAAAAGGCGGAATGAATACGCTGCCCATCGCTATTGGGAGAACGCGCACCGTTAAAATTGTATTTGTCTTAGGAGTGGTAATGATACTAACCGTGGTGCTTTATATTTATGAATATCTGTACACAGCACAAATTCCAATGCTTTATTTTCTAATTGCAATAGTTGCGCCACTGCTCTATTTCTGCATAAAGGCGTGGGATGCCGACACAGCCAAGGAATATGCGATCCTTTCCCGACTCCTCAAAATAATCATGTTTTTGGGCATTTGCTCCATGCCATTAATCACTTTTTACTATTGAAAAAAGAAGCTTTAAGCTTTAGGCTTTAACTATAACCCGTACCGATTTATGCTTCGCGAAAAATTAAAAAACCACAACCTCATCCTGGCATCCGGCTCTCCGCGACGACAGGCATTTTTTAAGGAATTGGATTTGGATTTCACCATTCAAGTGAAAGAAATTGACGAAACATATTCACCGGAATTAAAGCGTTCAGAAATAACGGATTACCTTTCAAAACTTAAAGCATCAGTTTTTACCGATTTAAGGGAAAATGATATTCTAATTACCAGCGATACCATAGTTTGGAAAGACGAAAAAGCCATGAACAAGCCGCAGGATATAAATGAAGCGAAACAGATGCTGCAAACATTGAGCGGCAAAATGCATGAGGTTATAACTTCGGTTTGTTTTACTTCAAAAACCTTTCAAATAACCGTGAACGATGTCACCAAAGTTTGGTTCAAGTCCCTTTCGGAGGCGGAAATAGAATATTATATAAAAGTCTATAAACCGTTTGACAAGGCCGGAAGCTACGGCATTCAGGAATGGATCGGGTACATTGGTATCGAAAAAATTGAGGGATGCTATTTTAACGTAATGGGCCTGCCGGTGCGGCTTGTTTACAAAACGTTAAGCAGTCTTGCCAACCGTTGAATTTATGGTACTTTTGGGCTAAATTCATAAATCCATGAACGTTTCCCATTTCTTTCCTTTTTGGGTATTTTTATTGATGCTCAGCGGCTGTAATTCCTTCGAGGAAAAAAACGCTGCGGAAAATAGATCCCAAAAAAACGATTATTCCGAAAACATCAAGGCCCGAACTATCTCCCAAGAATTCAAAGACTATTGGTACTCCGGAACCGCTGAAATAACCTCATACAGCCTCCTGCAAGAGCGTTATGGCGAGCTGCGCGAAGGCTCCGCAGTAAACATTTTTGTAACGGAAGATTTTTTGCCCGACACCCAAGTAAAAGCCGACAATACCTCGGAAGAAAACATTTCCGTGTTGAAGCTCAACCAAATGAAGAATTTCAACACCGGAATTTATCCATATTCCATAATGGCCAGTACCTTCAGCCCGGTCGCCTTTCAGCAGCACGCGCTGAAGGTAACAAACAGTGTGCAGGAATGGTGCGGGCAGGTGTATATGCAACTCAACAATCATGAAAATTTTGAAATTGAAAGCCATTCCTATTTTGAAGGTGAAGCTGATGAAAAAATAGCGCTTCCAAAAACGTGGCTTGAAAATGAAGTTTGGAACCTCATTCGAATAAATCCCAAAGAACTGCCAACGGGCGATGTACTGATGATCCCGTCTTTTGAATATTTGCGACTTCGGCATAAGGAAATTAAACAATACAACGCTTTTGCCAGCCTGAAACAGGGCGATTCCTTAACAATCTATAGGGTGAATTACCCCGATTTGCAGCGACAGTTGCTGCTGTATTTCAAAAGCACTTTTCCTTATGAAATTGAAAAATGGGAAGAAGTAAACGCTGCACCCCAAAACGATACCCTATCTTTGAAAACAACGGCCACAAAACTGGAAAGAATCAAGACCGACTACTGGACCAAAAACGGGAACAAACATTTAAATTTGCGGAATTCGCTCCAACTGAAATAAAAAGAAAATGAACCTCCAAGAACATACATTTCAACTTATTGAATCTGCCGTACTGATTCTGATACTGTTATTTATAAGAATAATGCTGAAAAGAGCCGTGCGCAACTTCGCCAAAAAAATTGAAAGGCTGGAACACCGAACGGGTTTGATTATGAAACATATAGATTTCGGGGTTTCCATTTTTATGATTTTTGGGCTAATACTTATTTGGGGCGTAGATTTTCGAAATCTCGGACTGGCCATGTCCTCCATTTTTGCGGTAATCGGAATTGCCTTTTTTGCCCAATGGTCCATCCTCAGCAACGTTACCAGCGGGATAATTATGTTCTTTACCTTCCCTTATAAAATTGGCGATTACATAAAAATTCACGACAAGGAAATGCCCTGCGAAGGCATCATTGAAGACATAAAAACCTTTCATATAATTCTGCATACCAAGGAAAATGAAATCGTGACCTACCCCAACAGTATGATGCTTCAAAAAGGCGTGAGCATTGTAAACGCTGAACAATTTCACGAGCAGCAACTGGAACACGATAAAAATAAGGAAGGGCTCCCCCACGAATAAATTTCACAAATTGTATCTTTGAAGGATTTTGAACAAATCAGCACCTTAATTTTATGCACAAACCGTTTTTACTCCGTCTTCTATTGTTGCTTTTTTCGATAGTTGCCGCCGCCCAAACTCCCAAAAAACCTACCGCTTCCGAAATTTATCACGACCTTCAAAAACTGAATTTTGTGGGTTCGGCATTGTATATTGCAGCACATCCGGACGATGAAAATACCCGTTTGATTTCGTATTTGGTGAATGACGTGCACGCAAATACAGCCTATCTTTCCATAACTCGCGGCGATGGCGGACAGAATCTGGTGGGCCCCGAACTGCGCGAACTTTTGGGCGTAATCCGCACGCAGGAATTGATGGAAGCACGAAAAATTGACGGCGGAAAACAGTTTTTTACCCGCGCGAATGACTTCGGTTACAGCAAAAATCCCGAGGAAACTTTTGAATTTTGGACTAAAAACGATGTTTTAAGCGATGTAGTGATGACAATCCGAAAATTTAAACCGGACGTTATCGTAAACCGTTTCGATCATCGCAGTCCCGGTAGCACCCACGGGCATCATACGGCTTCGGCAATGTTGGGCCTTGAGGCTTTTGATACTGCAAACGATGCTGCAAAATTCCCAAAATCTGCCGAAAAATATGGGGTTTGGAAACCACAACGATTATTCTTTAACACCTCTTGGTGGTTTTACGGCAGCCGGGAAAAGTTTGAAAAGGCAGATAAATCAAAACTTGTTTCTGTTGAAACGGGAAATTATTTTCCCGCGCTCGGCCTTTCCAATGGCGAAATTGCATCGTTAAGCCGCAGTATGCACAAATCGCAAGGATTTGGAAGCACCGGTTCTCGTGGGTCAGAAACAGAATACTTGGAAATTCTCAAAGGAACAAAACCTTCGGAAAACAATCTTTTTGAGGGAATAACCACAAATTGGTCGCGGCTTGAAGGTGGGAATGAAATTGGCGATATTTTAAATCCGTTGGAAGAAAATTTCAACTTTAAAAATCCGTCGGAAATGTTGCCACAACTTTTGAAAGCATATCCATTGGTTTTAAATTTGAAAGACGAACATTGGCGCGAAATAAAACTGCAACAGTTGAAACAGCTCATTCTGGATTGCGGCGGAATATTTCTTGAGGCCGTTTCCGAAGAAAATTCGGTAAATCCCGGCCAAAATTTCAAAGTAAATATTGAAGCCATCAATCGCGGAAAAAGTGAAGTTGTTTTGAGGTCGGTAAAAAATTCCGAAGGAAAAATTCTTTGGAATGAACCCGAACCGCTTCCTTCAAATGACGATAAAAAAATAGAAATTACGGTCAATTCCGCAACACACAATCCGCCGTATTCCTCGCCCTATTGGCTGAATGAAAAAGGTTCACTCGGAATGTATGCCGCTTCCGAAGAGTTGATCGGGCTACCGGAAACACCACCTTTGGAGCAATTGGTTTTTGAAATGCAATGGGGAAATATTACCATTCCCTTCACAAAAAACATCATTTACAAATTCAACGATCCCGTGAAAGGCGAAGTGTACCGCCCGTTGGAAGTGCTTCCGGAAGTTACAGCTTCCATACCGGAAAAGGTGCTGATTTTTGCGGACGATAATTCTAAAAATGTATCAGTAATAGTTCGCGCCGGAAAGGAATTTGTTTCAGGAAATGTAGTACTTCAACATCCCGATGGTTGGAAAGTTGAGCCTTCAAAGCAATCTTTTAAACTTAATAGAAATGGTGAAACTCAAACATTCAACTTTTCCGTAACGCCACCAAAGGGCCAAAGTGAAGGATATTTGAAGCCAATTGTAAATTCCGAAGGGAAAAATTTCGATAAAGAATTGATTACAATTGATTACGAACACATTCCGTATCAAAGCGTTTTGTTGCCTTCGGAAGCGAAAATTGCAAAGATTGACATTCAGAAAAAAGGACAAAATATTGGTTACATAAACGGTGCGGGCGATGCCATTCCCGAGAGTTTGAAGCAGATTGGCTATTCGGTTTCAACCATAAATCCTTCGAATATTTCAGAAAATTATTTAAAGGAATTTGATGCAATTGTGGTGGGAATCCGTGCTTATAATACGGTTTCCGAACTCGCTTTTGCGCAGCCAATCCTAAATAAATACATTGAAAATGGCGGAACGATGGTGGTCCAATACAACACGAACCACAGTTTGGTCACCGAAAATTTTGCGCCCTATTCGCTAAAACTTTCCCGCGACCGCGTGACCGATGAATCTTCCGAAGTGAGATTATTGGATGAAAAACAACCCATTTTGAACACGCCAAACAAAATCACCAAAGCCGATTTTGAAGGCTGGGTGCAGGAACGCGGCCTTTATTTTCCCGATGAATGGGCGAAGGAATTCACGCCCGTTTTAGGAATGAAGGACAAAGGCGAGGCACAAACCAAAGGTGCGTTGCTCGTGGCAAAATACGGAAAAGGGTATTATATTTATACAGGAATAAGCTTTTTCCGCGAGCTTCCCGCTGGAGTGCCGGGAGCTTATAGATTGTTTGCGAATATGCTTTC
>JBEBRF010000091.1:0-9837 GCA_040394975.1 Aequorivita soesokkakensis | reverse complement strand
ACATTTTCAAAAAGGGAAGCAATTCCTTCCCAAAAACCTTTCCAAGTCATATCTTTAATCTTTAGGTCACAAAAATATAAAATAACCCCGTATGCTTACAAGCTTTTTTGGAAAATCTAACCCCGTGAATTATTTAATCCTCGGAGCTTTTATAGTTTTAGGTTATTTATTGGGAACCTTTAAGGGCACAACTGTTACCATTACGGCCTATGGCATTCTGCTTCATATTTCGTATAGTATTCTTAGCGTGTTGATGTTGTTGCTGTTGGATTTTATTATCAGAAAAAACCATCTCACAAAATCAAACACATTCGCCATCTTTTTTTTCACCTGTTTTATTTTGATGTTGCCCATAATTTTTCTTGAAAGGGACATCCTTTTGGCCAATGCCTTCCTCATTCTTGCCCTTAGGCGCATTATGAGCTTGAGAAGTGACCGAAATTCGTCCAAAAAAATTCTGGATGCAAGCGTGTGGATTACCATTGCATCGCTATTCTATTTTTGGAGCTTGCTGTTTTTGGCGCCGCTCTGGCTGGCCATAATCCAAAAACCCAACTCCAGCTACAAGCAGATGCTCATCCCCTTCACTGGCGTTTTCGCTATACTACTTATTAATACCGCTTTCCAACTTTTGCTGACAGATTCATTCGCTTGGTTTTTTCAATGGAAACAGTCGGTAAATTTTGATTTTTCAAAATATAATGTCACTTCCGTTTTGATTCCCACTACCGTGATTCTCGGGTTTTATGTCTGGACAGCGGCCTACCGAACCCTTAGGCTCTCTTCCGTATCGCTAAAGGAGAAATCGAACTATTTATTGATGCTTTACGTAAGCCTCACCAGTTTGTTTGTTGCCCTGCTTGGACCCGAAAAGACAGGTGCAGAAATTCTTTTTGTGCTGGCACCCATCTCTATTATTGCCGCAAATTATATTGAAGGATTTGAAACCGAACGCCTCAGTGAAACTGACGCCTCAGAATTTTGGTTCAAGGAAATTATGTTATGGTTGGTGCTGGCCCTTCCCTTTGTATTTTTGTTTTTATGAAGCCGCTAAACCTTCCCATTGTTGAAGCCGAATTAAAAAAACGCACGCTCTATCCCTATAATTGGTTTCGTAAACAGAATGACACCTGGGACAATCATTCCAATTTTATTTATGAAACCCCCAGTTGGGATTTGCTGGTTCCTAAAATCGCGCTCCTTGCCCACACACAGGGTTTGGACAAACATCAAATCTTTCAGTACGCCGCAAACCGTTGGTACAATTTCTGGAGCGCCAAGGCCGTGGAACAGATTTTTTCTGAAATTGGTGGCGTTGAAACTGTTGCCGAAGCAAAGGATTCGGAAAAGGATTTTTATCTCTTCGGAATTCCTTTCGACCATAAAACATCGGTCTTTCCGAAGCAGTTCGGCAAAAGTTTTGAATACGCCCAAACCCACAAAGCCGAACTTATCGAGTGGCTCTACAAAAACCAAAGCACCCAAAAACGCCACCATTTCAAAAACCGGCTTTTTGTTGTGGTATATGCCGAAAATGGCGAACATTGGAAGCTAAAAGCTGAAATTTCGTTGCTGCGAACGGCAATTGAAAATTATGTTTCTTCATTCGCGCCAAAGCAACTTCATTCCTTTACTTTTGTTGACGGACAAACAACGTTGAGCGATATTATCTGGATTTCAAGATGAACTACATAGGCAGCAAACACAAACTCTCCAATTTCATTTTTGAAACCATAACCGAAACCTGCGGAAAGGACCTTTCAAACAAAACATTCTGCGATCTTTTTGCGGGAACCGGAATCGTGGGCCGAACGTTCAAACCGCACGTAAAGCAAGTAGCTGCCAACGATATTGAATATTACAGTTTTGTTTTGAACCGAAACTATATCGGCAATAATTCGCCTTTTGAACATGAAGATTTTATAGATGAATTGAATGCACTAAAGGGAAAAAAAGGCTTTATTTTTCAAAATTATTCCGAAGGCGGAAAAGCGGGAAGGAATTATTTCACTTCGGAAAATGGGCAGAAAATAGATGCGGTCCGGCTGGAAATTGAAGAATGGAAAAATGCTTCAAAAATTTCCGAGGACGAATATTATTTTCTACTTGCTTCCTTGCTTGAAAGTGCCGATAAAGTGGCAAATACCGCTTCGGTTTATGGCGCTTATTTAAAACATATAAAAACTTCTGCAGCAAAAAAAATGGTCTTAAAACCTGCCGTTTTTCAACAAACTGAAAACATGCACCGGGTTTTTCAACAGGATTCAAATGAATTGATAAAAGAGATTTGTGGCGATATCCTCTATTTGGATCCGCCCTACAACGCCCGCCAATACGGCGCCAACTACCATTTGCTGAATACTATCGCAAAATATGATACCTTTGTGCCAAAGGGGAAAACCGGACTGCGCGAGTATTACAGAAGCGATTGGTGCAAAACCGGCGAAGTGCTTAAAAGTTTCGGGGAATTAATTGAAAATGCACAATTTCCCTACATTTTCTTAAGTTACAACAACGAAGGATTGATGGGCCAAAAAGAGGTGCAAAAAGTGATGGAACGCTTCGGAAAATATACTTTGAAAACCAAAAAATACCAACGTTTCAAAGCCGACAAAACCGAAAACCGAAACCACAAAGCCACCGAAACTTTTGAATATTTGCACATATTGGAAAAAGCCCCCTAACCCCCGAAGGGGGAATTGAAACCGGTGTTCAATAATAATAACAATAAAAACTAAATCAATGTTTTCAGACAAAGCCAATAAAATCTTCGCGGAAGTAATAGATAAATACCACGAAATAAATACCGTGGATCAAGACTTCAGCAATCCGTACGATAAAAACACCCAATTAATCGAACATTTGCTGTACCGAAAATGCTGGATAGACACGGTGCAATGGCATTACGAAGACATTATCCGCGACCCCAATATTGACCCGGTTGCCGCCCTGAAATTGAAGCGCCAGATTGATGCATCCAATCAGGACAGGACCGATATGGTGGAATACATCGACAGCTATTTCCTCGAAAAATTCAAGGATGTAAAAGTGAATGATGACGCGACCATTAACACCGAAAGCCCCGCATGGGGCATTGATCGGCTTTCCATTTTGGCGCTAAAAGTTTTCCACATGAACGAGGAAGCAACCCGCACCGATGCTTCGCAACAGCACCAAATGGCCTGCCAGGCAAAGTTGGATATTCTGCTGGAACAACGAGTGGATTTGAGCACCGCCATCAACCAATTGTTGGACGATATCGCCCACGGCAGAAAGTATATGAAAGTCTATAAACAGATGAAAATGTATAATGATGATGAGTTGAATCCAGTACTTCGGGGGAAAAAATAACTTTTTGTCACCCTGAGCGCAGTCGAAGGGTTCTGGCAAAACTATGGAAAAACCCAAACACATATTAGTAATCCGCCTCTCCGCAATGGGCGATGTGGCTATGGCCGTGCCGGTGCTTCGGGTTTTTTCGCAAACCTATCCCGAGGTAAAAATCACCGTGCTTTCCCGCCCTTTTTTCAAACCTTTATTTGAAGGAATTCCCAATCTCGATTTTTTGGAAGCCGACGTAAAGGGAAAACACAAACATTTCGGAATCATCAAATTGGCAAAAGAAGCAGAGGCTTTGGGAATCGATGCCGTTGTTGATCTTCACAATGTAATTCGTTCCAAAATAATTTCAAATTTTCTGAAATTTAAAGGAATTAAAACTGCCACTATCGATAAAGGCAGAGCCGAAAAGAAAGCATTGGTTTCAGGGAAAAGAGCGACTATTTCACAATTAAAAACTACGCATCAAAGATATGCCGATGTTTTTGAAGAGCTCGGCTTTCCATTAGATTTAAAGGAATATATAGCGCCGCCAAAGAAAAGATTGACACCAAAACTCAACGGACTTTTGGGCATTGAAAACAAAAACTTTATCGGCATTGCTCCATTTGCGGCCCACAGCAGCAAAATGTATCCTTTAAGTTTAATGGCCGAAGTAATTGAAGAATTGGACAGAATCGATAAATACCGAATTTTTCTTTTTGGCGGCGGAAAAAAGGAAATAGAACAACTCAAAAACCTTGAAAATCCGTTTGCAAACGTAACGAATATTGCAGGAAAATTGACTTTCGAAGAAGAGCTCGCCCTGATTTCAAATTTGGATTTAATGCTTTCCATGGACAGCGGCAATGGGCATTTGGCAGCAATTTTTGGCGTGCCGGTGGTTACGCTTTGGGGCGTTACGCATCCGTTTGCCGGGTTTGCGCCTTTTAATCAGCCGGAAAGTAATCAATTGCTTTCGGATAGAAAAAAATATCCACTGATTCCAACTTCTATTTATGGGAATAAATTTCCAAGTGGCTATGATGAAGCGATGAAGACTATTGATTCTGAAATAGTAATTTCAAAAATAAAAGAAATTCTAAATAGTTCGCGCTATGAAAAACACTTTACATCATAACATAGAACTTAAGAAACTATGGTTTACCAATTCGGAAATCTATATTGAAACAATAGATGGCCAGAAGTTCAGCCATAAATTATCTTGGTTTCCTAAACTACTTAATGCTACTGAAGAGCAAAGGGAAAATTATGAACTTTCACCTTTTGGAATCCATTGGCCAAGACTCGATGAAGATTTAAGTTTTAATGGGTTTGTCGATTTTAAAAAAGAATAAAAAAACCTCTCTCTTTTTGTATTAAACATCATCATAATCCACAACAACCGTCGCAGTGGTAGGATGTGCTTGACAGGTAAGTATCAGCCCATCCGCAATTTCAGATTCCGTGAGGATTTGGTTTTTCCGCATTTCGGCCTTTCCTTCTTTCAATCGTGCAATGCAGGTGCTGCAAATGCCGCCCTGGCAAGAATACGGCGGGTCCAAACCTTCGTCCAGTGCAGCTTCGAGAATACTTTTGGTCTGCGGCATTTCAAACGTTTCCTCGTCGCCGTCGAGGATTACTTTTACGCTGGTGTTGCCGTCGTGCTTTTTAACCAAAAGCCCCTTTTCCGCGGTGGAAAAAAGTTCGTGGTGTATCTGTTTTGAATTGATGCCGTTGTGTTTCAAAGTGGCGGCCACTTCATCGATCATTTGCTCTGGTCCGCACAGATAAAAGGCTTCGTAATTTGTTTCGGCATATTTATTCTTCAGATAAAAATTAGTTAGCGAACGCCCTATTCTTCCAAACTGTGCATCGTCTTCCTTTTCGCGGCTGAAAACGAATTCAACGTCGAACCGTTCCGGAAAGGAATCCTGTAATTGGACGATTTCGTCATAAAACATGGCTTCTTCCTTATTCTGGTTGCCGTAAATAAGCAAGAACGAACTCTGCGGCATTTCTTCCAAAGTAGATTTTATTAAAGACAGAACGGGCGTAATCCCGCTTCCCGCCGCAAAGGCCGCATAGTTTTTTATATTGGGCTCCAAAGTGAATTTACCCGTGGGCGGCATTACGTTCAGGGTGTCGCCAGCCTTCAGCGCTGTATTTGCAAACATGGAAAAGGCGCCGTTGGCCACTTTTTTTACGGCCACTCTTAAAATTCCGCTTTTTGGCGAAGAGCAGATGGAATATGCGCGGCGTATTTCCTTTCCGCCGCTTTGGTGCTTTATGGTTAGGTATTGTCCGGCCTTAAAGGCGAAGAGGCTCCTTAAATTGTCAGGGACCTGAAAACTGATGGAAACCGAATTTGGGGTTTCTTTTTTTACTTCGGAAACGGTTAGCGCATGAAATTCGCCCATAATCTTTGAATATTTTTTGCAAAAGTACAAAGTAAAATAGGTAAAGCCCATTTCAAACCGCCTTAAAGTAACAGCATTTTTTGGCCGTTTGGTTAAGCAGATATTAAAAAGAAATGTATTTTTACCGCTCTTTAGCGATTCTACATACTAAATTGGAACCATTTAAGTTACAATATCATATAAACCGAAAGCATTTTGAAGGGCACATATAAAATTACATTGTTTATTCTTGCTGTTGTTTTTTTTGCAGCTTGTTCGCGCAAGAAAAATACCTTTTTAAACCGAAATGTCCATGCCGTAACCACTGAATTCAACACACTTTACAATGGTGATGTGGCCTTTACCGCAGGAAAGGACCAACTGGCTTACGGCTTCCGCGATAATTTTTGGGAAATACTTCCCGTGGAGCGCATCAACGTTGAGGAAGCGGAGGAAAAGGCACCCGGTGCTTCTAAAAATGCCGATTTCAACCGTGCCGAAGAAAAGGCGGCGAAAGCAATCCAAAAACACTCCATGTACATTGACGGTAAGGAGTATAACCCACAAATTGACGAAGCATATATGTTGCTGGGCAAGGCGCGCTACTATGACGGGCGCTTTATTCCCGCAATGGACGCCTTTAATTTCATTTTAGACCGCTACCCAACCAGCAACAACATCAACCTGGCGAAAGTGTGGAAAGCGAAAACAAACATTCGCCTAAAAAATGAGGAAGTGGCCATTGAAAACCTAAAAAAAATGTTTGAGACCGCCCAGCTTTCAGAAGAAGAAACCGCGGATGGCGCAGCCATGATGGCCCAGGCATTTATTAATTTGGATTCGCTTCAGCCCGCTTTGGAATACATTAAAATAGCTTCTGAAAACGTAAAGGACAATGAATTAAAAGGGCGCTATACATTTATAAAGGGCCAAATATTCAACCGTTTGGGCGAGAAGGACAGTGCCAACATTGCCTTTGATGAGGTTATCGCGATGAACCGCAAAACTTCCCGTTCCTATATGATCAGCGCTTATTTGGAAAAAGGCAAAAATTTCGACTATGAAAAGGGAGACCGCGTGGCCTTCTTGGAATTATTGCACGACTTGGAAAAAAATCGGGAAAACCGTCCGTTCTTGGATAGGATCTACAATCAATATGGCGATTTTTACCTCAATAGTGACAGCACCGAAACCGCCATCAACTATTACAACAAATCCATCAAGGCATTTAAGCAGGACAGAGTGCTTCAATCAGTAAATTATCAAACGCTGGCAGAAATAAATTTTGACCGTGCCGAATACAAAAACGCCGGTGCCTATTATGACAGCACCCTCACCTACTTGGAAGAGAATAGCCGTCAATGGAGAAGAATTACCAAAAAACGGGAAAACCTAGACGATGTAATAAAATACGAAGACATTGCCACCAATAATGACAGCATACTGAAATTGACCCAAATGACGGAGGCGGAACAATTGGCATTTTTTACCAATTATACTTCAAAATTGAAAGAACAGGCCATAAAGGATTCGTTGGAAGCAGTTAAAATTGAACAAAAAATCGCCAATAAGGAATTTTACGAAAAAGGCAAAACAGTGGCCGGCCCAAATAAAGGTGGAAGTACATTCTATTTTTATAATTCATCAACGGTGGCTTACGGAAAAGGGGAATTTAGAAAAGTGTGGGGCGACCGGAAACTGGAGGATAACTGGAGGCTCTCAAACAAACAGACCTCATTGATAATTGATGATGAGACGAGCATAGCGGCTCAACCCATTGCCGAAAATGAACTCTTTAAACCTGAAACCTATCTTGCCCGCATCCCAACGGACCAAAAGGCAATAGACAGTCTGGCTAAGGATAGGAATTTTGCCTATTATCAATTGGGCCTTATTTATAAGGAAAAGTTCAAAGAAAACAATTTAGCCGCCAACAGGTTGGAGAAGTTGTTGACATACAATCCCGAGGAGCGGCTGGTGGTGCCCGCAAAATATAATCTGGTAAAGATTTATGAAGAATTAGAAAATCCTTCGGCAGCGGCCAACTATCGTGATGATATTTTGTCAAACCACGCCGAGACCCGTTATGCCGAAATTCTCCGAAATCCAAATTCACAGTTGCCCACTGACGAGTCAAGCCCAGAATTTAAATATAAAGAACTGTACAAAGATTTTGAAGCCGCGAAATATGCCTACGTCATCCAGAAAGCCGATGAATACATGATGGTGTACAACGGAAATGACATCATCCCAAAATTTGAATTGCTAAAAGCCACCGCCATTGGTCGCCAACAAGGGTTTGAGGCCTATAAAAAGGCATTGAACTTTGTTTCGCTCAATTACCCAAGTACCGAAGAAGGCAAGCAGGCCCAGCTAATTTATAGCAACGTCCTTCCTGTTCTTGCGGTCAAAGACTTTGTGCAGGATGATCAAACTGAACAATGGAAACTCGTTTATAAATTCACAAATGACGAAACCGAGGTTGCACAAAAATTAAAGGAACTGCTGGATAAAGCCATTGCCGACTATTATTACACAGATATGGCTACCTCCATAGATTATTATGACCCTCAAACCCAATTTGTCGTTGTCCACGGCTTGAAAACGAAATTGGGCGCCCGCGGTTTCGGGGAGGTTTTAAAGGAAAACAAGAAATATCTTATTAAAAACCCATTTTTTGAAATTTCGTCCCCCAATTATAAAATCATCCAAATCCATAAAAACCTTGATGAATATTCACAAAAGGATGTAGCCTCTCAATAAATAATCAATGGTCCGAAAAACAGAATAGTGACCTTTAAAACCCTATCGACATGTTTTCAGATAAAAAAGAAAAGCGTACAGCCACTGAGCCCGGTTCGGCACAAAACAGAATCAACGAAGGCACAGAATTAAAAGGCGATATTTCATCTTCGGGATTTTTTAGAATTGACGGAAGGGTGGAAGGCAACGTTAAAACTCCCTCAAAAGTAGTTCTCGGCAAAACCGGGGTAATTATAGGAACCCTAACTTGTGAAAATGCCGATATTGAAGGCAAATTTGAGGGCAACCTTCAGGTTTCCGGAACCCTTTCGCTACGGTCCACCGCCGTTGTAGATGGTGAGGTTATTGTAGGGAAATTGGCAGTAGAGCCCGGCGCCACATTGAATGCCTCCTGTGTAATGCAGGATGGAAAATTAAATACTACCGCCCCTATTCCCGCATCGGGAAATTTGAAACAGCATCCGTTTGATAGGCAGCAACGCATCAAAAAAACCGCGGCCGAACAAGCAGAGACCGATTGATGGCCCTCTTTTACAATGAATGACGATAAAGATAAAGGGCGCAATAAATGGGTGGCGCTCTCGGGCATTGGACTCCAAATGGGCCTGACCATTTTTCTTGGAAACCTGCTGGGCAAATGGCTGGACACTACTTTCGGCAAGAGTTTCTTGGAACCCACCATCACAATTGTAGCTATTTTTCTCTCAATTTTCAGCGTAATAAAGGGAGTGAACAAAATAAATAAGTAATGCTCTCGAAAAAAATACTTTACTACACCTTACTTAGCTTTTTATTTTTCGCGGTCGGATATGCCATCCATAGCTTTTTGCTCTCCTATTTTGAAGTGTTCCATCCTTTCACGCTTTGGAAAATTTATCTATTTCAATGCGTGGCCACCCTGATTCTTTGTATTTGCTTTGAGGTAATTTTCAGAAAATCAAAAAAATATCGCGATCAATTGGGGTTTTTATATTTGGGTGCCACGGTGCTGAAAGTGGCAATATTCTGTATGTTTTTTAGTAGTATTCTCTTCTCATCCCTTGTGTTGTCTAAGCTCGATAGCCTTTCTTTATTGGTTCCCATATTTCTTTTTCTCTCCTTGGAAGTTGTTATAATCGTTAAAATTCTCAACAGGAATCAATAAATTATAATTCTCCAATTATTGCAAGAATATTATAAGGTTTTTCCCTATTTTTGCGCCCGAATTAGACAAGCATTATTTTTTCAAGAAAACAATGAAAAGATCCATATATTCAATTAGATTTTTTGCGCTATTATTCGGTTTATTATTTGCGTTTCAAGGTTTTGCAAATGAAGAGGGTGAAGACAACCTACACGATGATGGACGCATCAATAC
>JBEBRF010000090.1:0-9896 GCA_040394975.1 Aequorivita soesokkakensis | reverse complement strand
AAAATTGTTTGGTTTGATGCCTTTACAACCAATATTGACCGCACGGTAAAAAACACAAATATGCTTATTTGGCATAAGGAATTGTGGCTGATAGATCACGGCGCAACTTTCTATTTTCACCACGCTTGGGACAATTGGGAAAAAGCTGCCGTAAGCCCGTTTCCCTATATAAAAGATCACGTTTTGCTGCCGCGGGCTTCGGCCGTTGAAGCAATAAATGATGAAATAATCGCCCTTTTACCCGATGAAAAGCTGCGCGAAATAACCAATTTAATTCCTTCCGATTGGATGAATTGGGAAGGTTCTGAAATGAAGCCGGAGGAAATTAGAAAAGTGTATTACCAATTTTTGGTGATGCGAAGAAACAATGCAAACAACTTTGTAAAACAAATTCAGGATGCCCGGGAAACACTTGTATGAGTATGCGGTAATACGCTTGGTGCCCCGCGTGGAACGCGAGGAATTCCTGAATGTTGGGATAATTCTTTTCAGCAAGGGAGCTAATTATTTAAGTTGTAAACATCAAATTGATGCCGAAAAACTAAAACTTTTTTCCTGCGAATTGGAAGTTGAAGAAATTGAAAACAATCTGAAAGCATTCGAAAAAATTTGTTCCGGTGCCAAAGATGGCGGCCCAGTAGCAGCATGGGAAAAACCCGATAGGTTTCGATGGCTTACCGCGCAGCGCAGTTCTTCGCTTCAAACTTCACGCCCACACAATGGGTTTAGTGATAATTTGGATGCTACTTTGGAACGGCTTTTCGGGGAATTGGTTCTTTAGTTGGATGATTGGACTGTTGGATGGTTGGATTTTTGGATGGTTGGATTGTTAGATGATTGGATACGTTAGACTTAATTCCTATTGCTTAAAGCTTAAAGCATAAAGCCTACAGCCTACTCACAATTTCGCCGTGATAACTGATTGTTCCGCGATCATTGCTGCTGATGGAAAGTGTTGCAAAACCGGAATTTCCAGTTGTAATTAAAATAACGTACGTATCATTTTCACCTTTTACCTTTGTAGAAACTTCATATCCATTTTTGGAATTTACTACTGTGAAATTTTCCGGAATTCCCTTAAACCGCATGCCTTTATCGCGGCCCATATTCATTCCGCTGTAAGCCCTTCCGTAGAACGGCATATTGCTTACAACCATTTCCGGAGAAAAAGTTATGGAATAACCACTTCCCACTAAATCCCGTGTCGCACCACTTAGCGGAATTGCAGTATTTGCAATAAATTCAAAGCTTTTTGAATTCAATAATTCTTCAATGGAAGATTTTGCTTTTTCAGTTTTTTCTTGCGCAGTGGCATTGCCGAAAATGAAAAGAACAAATAACGTGGAAAAGATTCTGAGTGCTTTCATACTTTTTTTAAACAAAACAGCGCAAGATTTGTACCATTAATATTTGTCAGGTCGAGCGCAGTCGAGACCTACTCACAACTGAATACCGCTTATTCCTTCCAATCCTGCAACTCCTTCAAATAAATATAAGATTCCACAAAATCAACATGTTCCGGGCTCGACATTTTTTTAAGCAAATTCAACGCTGAAATATAGCTCACAAGATTTCCGTTTGAAGATAAAAACTTTCCGTCTTCCACATACCTCACAAGGCTATCATTTTGAACTTTTAGGTTGGGATAATTCTTTTGAAGCTCCTCGCCTCCACCAATCCACGTAACGATTTTTTTCCCATCCGCTATTCCGCTTTCGCCAATTAAATGCGCTCCGGCACAGTTGCTCACAATATATTTGGTGTTTTTATTCTGCTCTTTTATGAAATTTACGATTTTTGGATTGTGAACTTGTGAGTACATATCGTAAGCGCTCGGAACAAAAAGTACGTCCAGTTTTGGACAGTTTTCAAAAGTGTAATCCGGAACTATTTTCAAACCTTCCTCGCTCACAATTGCATCAGCAGTTTCAGCAATTGTAATTACATTGAAAAGTTGTTTTCCAGCTTCGCTATGTTTTGTGAAAACGTCGGCAGATGCCGTAACTTCAGTGGTCAGAACGCCATTGTACATCAGCAAACCTATAATTGGCAGACTGTCATTTATTGGTTTTAATATTTGTTCTTCCGTTTTCGAAATTTCCAGATCTGCAGAGCTACTGTCCGGATTGGTGGATTTATCATTTGAAAAATTGCATCCAATCAAGGAGAATGACAAAGCCAAAAATAAAATACTCAATTTTTTCATAATTAATCTGCTATTAGTTTATGCGTGCTTATCGCCATTATTATCAGCGAAAAATAATTTCGTAAATAAACTTCCTCGCCTTTTTATAGGTTTTTGAAGGCAATCCATTTTTGTGAATCAACGTAACTTTTTCCGTAATTTGAAGCAACACTTATTGCTTTGATTATTTAAAGATAAAATTAATTCAATTAAACCTTCAAATCAATCTCCTTCAAATTCTCAATTCTATTTCGCTGAAGGAAATCGTCGATGGTTTCAAAATGCTCAATAACACGTTTGTCCTTAAATTCAAATACTTTTTCCGAAAGTCCCTGCAAGAAATCGCGGTCGTGGGAAACCAGAATCAGCGTACCGTCAAATTGCAAAAGCGCTTCCTTCAAAACATCCTTCGATTTTAAATCCAAATGATTCGTTGGCTCATCGAGAATCAAAACGTTTACGGGTTCCAGCAATAGTTTCACCATTGCCAAACGGGTTTTTTCGCCCCCGGAAAGCAGGCCCACTTTTTTGTCAATAGCATCGCCGCTGAACATAAACCTTCCGA
Source organism: Aequorivita soesokkakensis (assembly GCA_040394975.1). Taxonomy (GTDB): domain Bacteria; phylum Bacteroidota; class Bacteroidia; order Flavobacteriales; family Flavobacteriaceae; genus Aequorivita; species Aequorivita soesokkakensis_A. The sequence goes on along the minus strand of JBEBRF010000090.1, from coordinate 7,146 downwards.
GAACATTCTTTATTTGCGTTCGGATATCACCTTTTGCAACCTCATCGACGGTTTGGAAAACGGTGAGTTCCTTATCCAAAAGTGCGGCTTGGTTTTGGGCAAAATAGCCCACTTTGGCATTGTGTCCCAAAGTGCATTTTCCCTCAAAGTCAATTTCGCCCATAATGGCTTTTATCATTGTGGATTTTCCTTCGCCGTTCCTGCCCACAAAACTCACTTTTTGCCCTCGGGAAATACTCATATTTGCATCCTTAAAAACTACGTGATCCCCGTATTTTTTGGTAAGTCCTTCAGCAACAACGGGATAATCGCCACTGCGTTGTGCGGGCGGAAAACGCAATGCTAAAGCTGAAGTATCAATTTCATCAATCTCGATTATTTGCAACTTTTCGAGCATTTTTTCGCGGGAGTTTACTTGGTTGGTTTTGGAATAGGTGCCCTTAAAACGCTCAATAAACTGTTGGGTTTCCGCGATGAATTTTTGCTGCTCTTCGTATGCTTTTATTTGGTGTGATCTCCTGTCGGCGCGCAATTGCAGGTAATGACTGTAATTTGCTTTGTAATCATAAATTCTTCCCATCGTAACTTCAATGGTGCGGTTGGTTATGTTGTCGATAAAAGTTTTGTCGTGCGAAATAACGATTACGGCTTTTGCTTTGTTCAGCAAAAAGTCTTCGAGCCAGATTACCGACTCAATATCAACGTGGTTGGTGGGCTCATCCAGCAAAATCAAATCGGGTTTCTGAAGCAACAGTTTTGCAAGTTCGATGCGCATGCGCCATCCGCCGCTGAATTCCGAAGTTTGCCGGTGCAAATCGCTTCTTTTGAAACCTAAACCGCGCAGTGCTTTTTCCACTTCGGCTTCGTAATTTATTTCTTCGAGCGCGTAATATTTTTCGCCAAGTTCCGCTACTTTGGTGATTATGGCCATGTATTCATCACTTTCGTAATCGGTGCGGGTCTCCAATTCTTTGTTCAATTTTTCCATTTCGTCCCGCATTTCAAATATTTGTTTGAAGGCTTTTGACGCTTCCTCAAAAACAGTGCAATTATCGTGGGTAAGCAAATGCTGCGGCAAATAAGCGATTACGGCATCTTTCGGCGCCCGAACATTACCACGGGTTGGTTTTTGTTCGCCGGCTATTATCTTCATCATCGTACTTTTTCCCGCACCGTTTTTTCCCATTAGGGCTATTTTGTCGTTCTCGTTCACCACAAACGAAACATCGCTAAAAAGTGTATCGCCACTGAATTCAACGGCCAGGTTATCTATCGTGATCATTCCTATTTTTTTAAGGCTGCAAAACTATTAAAATATGGGATAGATTCGCCCGTTGCCGCAAAACATTTCAATAAAAAGCTGGCCCTTATCTGAGATAATTTTTCAATAAATTTTTAACATTCAGATTTTATCAAAGGTCCCAATGAGGGCTTTCCATTCAAAAAGATATCAAAGGGATATTCTAAAATATTCTGAAATGCAACTTAATCAGTAGCTATCTTCGCACAGGACCGGCGCCCCTTCTTTCATTTATAATTTGTAAATTCACGACGCAATACGCTCCCTGAATTAAATTCGCCCTTAAATTCCTACGCAAAACCTATGTGATCCCTAAAAATCCAATCACATTCGTATGCCGTTATATCACTTTTTAAACGATCGATTCCTCCGTCTGGAAGGAAGGCTCTACAGTGGCAATCTTTCTGAAATTCAATTTAGGATAGAAGCGGCGCTGGACAGGACCCAGACCTTGATTGTTGATCTGGACCCATTGGAAAAGATTGATGCGGCCGGCGCGTATATGCTCTACATCGCTTCGGAAAAAGCGCGGGAAAACAACAAGGAAATCATCTTGTTCTGCAAGGAAAATGAAACCGTTAAAAAAGTTTTCTCTTACGTGGGCATCCATTATTCCAAAAAACTGTCATTTCCTGTTTTTTAGACCTGCTTTGTTTGCTTTTCAAACAATAATTGGCTATGTTTACAAAGTAAAGAAATTTCCTGCAAATGCTTGATTTTAATTATATTCCTATGAGCAATTGTAACTTGATCAGGTTGCGGAAATCCTTGGTTGCCTTCTTTAAACTGAAAATCATCTTCCCGAATTAAGGCACGCCTGCGAGTGTGCCACAAACGGTTTCCTTTTTAATTATGTACACCCGAACTTACACCAATCATTGGTGCATCCTACTCGCTTCATAATCAATCAGGAAAAGGAAATCGGGGTGTAATTTCAAAATTTTAAAGATTTGTATCATGGCAAAAGGAAAAAACCTTAAAACCTCCTCAAAAGATGCAAAAGCATTGAAACAGGAAAAGATATTGAAAAAACTGGAAGATAAAAGTATGAAAAAACGCAAATCACGCGTGTAGTTTTTGTTTTTGAATAGTTGGTTTGATGAAGAAAAGAGCCGCTGACAACAAAACGTCGGTGGCTCTTTTTCTATTTTTCGACACTCTTGAAGGATTATGAATGCAAGAGCCCTGTGCAAATAAAAACCCGCACCTTTTACAGTGCGGGTCCTTCAAATTAAGTGGGGAGAAATAAGCCTGTGGCTTGGGCTAAAGATAAAAAATATACAATTATTCTTGGCGAAATAGGAAAAAAATTTATTACCTCCATCGCATTACCTTAGGGCCCAGCCACAACCAGATTCCCGTGACAACAAACATAAAGAGTGACAACCCCATTATTGAGGTGTAAATCAATTTCAGGATTTCCCCTTCAGTTTTGAACAGACGATCCAAAATGGAGCCGTCGTGGATGTTTTCAATAAAATCAGACGTGCGCCTTTCCAAATGCAATACTTCTCCCGTTGTGGCATCCAACTGTATTCCGTGGTAATCCTCAATGAAAACGAACTTAATCATCCCTTTGTCCGGCCGCGCATCAATACGTTCCAGCTCCAAAGAAAGGTTTGGGTCAATTTTTTCGTGAAGCGTTTTTGTGGCTATTGTATGTAACGTATCCATTGGCAGCCAATCTGCAATATTCGTGGAAACGCCTTTGTATGATTTTGGCAGAATCATTCCATTACTGTGTTTTTTCCACCCCAAAAGCAAACCTGTCAGCGAAACCACCAAAAAAAGTAGGGCCAAGGTTATGCCCATTGCTCGGTGAATTTTTCGTGTCAATCTTAGTATTGAAGCATGTTTCTTTCTGTCCATTTTCTGAAATAATAAAAAAAACCTGCCACTTAATTCCGCAGCAGGTTTTAGTTTGAAAAAATTAAAAATGTGCCGTCAGCGAAAGGATGAAATTCCTTCCCGCACCCGAAATTCCCGAACTGTACGGACGGTATCGTTGGTCGGCCAAGTTTTCAATCCCGCCACTTATATCTAAATTATCGGTCATTTTGTAAAGCGCTTTAAAATTCAGTGTGTACCAATCCGGGGCGTAGGCATTTCCCTCGGCATCCAAAGCGTAAAATTCCGTTTTTTCCTTTTCCTCCTCGGGAAGATCTTCAAAATCGCGTTTGCCTTGGTACGCCAAGTTAATTTCCATTTGAAGCCTCTTCGCTTTATAATTCAAACGTGAAACACCAAAGAATGGTGCGGCGTGGCGCGACGGACTCGTTTCGCCATTATCCAATTCTTCCTCTCCTTTTTGGATATTTACATCGGTTGAAAACCCAAAACCTTTTGGCAACTTTACCTCAACGCCAGCTTGAACTCCGTAAACTTTTGCAATCGCAGCGTTTTGGATTGCCTGCACATGGCTCATTTCCCCTTGGTACAGAATGCTGTCCAAACCATTCAATTGAAAATCGCGGCGCACCAAAGCATCTTTCAAATGTGTGTAATAACCCGATACATCAACTTTCACTACATCGCCAAAAACCTTTGCAATTCCCAAATCGGCATTATAGGCATATTCAGGTTTTAAATCTGGGTTTGGCACGGTAACGCTTCCGGGCTCGCTGTCGAATACTTTTCCGAGATCATCCACATTTGGCGACCGGAAAGCAGTACCTAAGTTCGCACTGATTACCCACGAATCGTCCGGGCGGTACACCCCGCCAATACTTCCGGTCAACGCGCCATTGTCCACTTTGGCTTCCGTAAAGGGAAATGGATAAAAAGTAGTATCAAATTCGGCATCAAGCAAAATATGGTTGTATCGCAAACCGGCGCTTAAAGTGAACTGATCCGAAACCTTAAACTCATCGGTAACATACGCCGCCAAAGATTGCCATTTTGATTGTGGATAGCGAGCAGGGCCAACTTCTGAAATACCTGTTGAAATATCTGTCAATTCGCCAATGGAATTTACATCGTCCAAAACATATTCAAACCCATAGAACAAGGTGTTTTTGGCACCCACTTTTTTCACAAAGTCAAGATTTACCGAATATGCGCCCACTTCTTCGCTTTGGGTATTTCGCTCATTGTTGTTCAGCGAGCGATCAATTCTGCTTTCCTCAAACCACTGATGGGCAAGGCGCAGACTCATTTGGTCAAAAACCGAATTGTTGGCATTATAGCTCAAATTCAAATTGTTCATCATCCAAATCTGTGGGCCGTAATTCCATTCGGCATAGCGTGCAGTTCCGTTTCTAACTCGCGTATGTCTGTCATAACGGCCATAAGGAGAGGTTTCAGAAAAATGGAAACCATACTGGAAATCCCATTTTTCATTCGGTTTGAAGCGAATTTTCTGCATCATATTTATCTGCGAATAAGCCGAAGGAATTTGCAAAAGCTTGTCATCCTGCGTCACGACCACATCCAAACTGTCCTGTCTTTCCACGTAATAATCCTTGATGTAATCATCGGGCCCGTGGCTTCCTTGGCGAAGGTTGTCATAGTCCCACGAACTAATACTGGTTACGAAAGCCCATTTTTTAAAACCAAGATTCACATCAAAATGTCCCGTTTTTTCATTGTTTGCGGAAGAATAGCGCGCACTGGCTTTCCCTGTAATCAATGGGGCATCGGTAAGTGAAAGTTGCGGCGTCAAGGTTTGAAAACTCATAACGCCGCCAATGGCATCACTTCCGTAGATAACAGAGCCGGGGCCAAAAAGCACCTCGGTATTTTCAATGGCGAAAGGATCCAGATTGATAACATTCTGAAGGTTTCCGGAACGAAAAATCGCAGTATTCATACGCACTCCATCCACCGAATACAGCAAACGGCTGGTAGCAAAACCGCGAATCATCGGGCTTCCGCCGCCCTGTTGGCTTTTCTGCATAAATACCTTTCCCGAAACTGCCAAAAGGTCTGCGGCGGTTTGGGGGTTTTGCAATGCAACTTCCTTCGCTGAAATGGAAATGATTTTTGACGGCACGTCACTACTGCTCTGCCGCCACCGTGAACCGGAAATAACCACTTCTTCCAAATTCAGGTTGGAAATTTCAAGGGAAAGGTTGAACCCTTCCGACTCGAGTTCGGCATAACTTTTTATGACGGTTTTATAACCCAAGCTGCGTATCTCGATTTTTTCAACGCCCTTAAAAGAAGAAATATCCGCCTGTCCCTTTGAGTTGGTTGTAACGTAAAGATTGTTGTTCATATTTGCAAGTGTCACCAACTCAATGGGCTGGGTGGTCCCTTGCTCTGTAATGGTTATGGTTTGGCCCATGGCGGCGTTGCCCAAAAAGCCAAACAATATCCATAGTAAGAATATTTTTTTCATTTACTTTTTTGTTTAAGTTAATATGCGTTTTTAAACACAATAGTTCGCGCTGCCATTTTTTATGGCAACGGTTATATTTAAGATATTTTCAGTTTATAGCTTGGGAGGCGGAGTTGGCGGGGCGTGAAGGATGGAATTGAAAATGGAAGCCCGCATTGCGTCATGATAGACAAGTTCGCTGCTCAAAAAAGAAACGGCCTTCCATTCAAAGGTTTTTGTGCAAAATAAAGACCAAAAATAATGATGCAAATTTTTTTGGTTCCGCTGGTTTTCTTCATCTTGGTCCATTGCTGATGTAACCAACTTTACAAGCTGCTTGTTTAGCTTGGTTTCCTCGTGGTCCCACCAGACGCGGTAGAAAATGGAATCGCCTTTCACTTCTTTTGAAACAATATCATACATCTGCCCGTCGTACTCAAATTCTTTGGAATGCTCCCAGCGTAGTTTTGTTTGGGTTTCTTCCTTTGTGAATTTCAGGAGCACTAATTCCGCCTCGTCCATTCCGGCTATCATTTTCCATTTTATTTCTCGACGGATGGCGGATTTTTCAAATTGAAGGTATGTGTAAATGGTCATTACGGGAGCGAACAACACGAACAATAACGATATGGCTATCAATCTTTCCTTCAAAAGGGTAAAACAACTGTGGCCCAAATGTCGTAAAATTGGATGTATTTGCGCATCCAATCCATCGTTTTATTCGGCTTGAAAGAAATATTGTTTTTGTGGAAAGAGGAAGTATTATTGAAAAAGAAGACTACAAACTCAAACTCCCCGCTAATTCCTTCAAAATAATTTCTGAAATTTTGGCTTCGTAAACCGCATTGCTGGAGCGGACCACCGCATTTATGTAGTTTAACTGTGCGGTCCTGAATTCTATTGTGGGAATGGTCCCAATCCTATGTTTCGCCCGCGTTATGTCCAGATTTTCGTGGGCGATGGCTTCATTCCTTACTTCCAATTCCATCAACCTCAAATTGGTCTTATAGGTCTGGAATGCCACTGAAAGTTGCGACAACAGGGTTTGGGTCTGCTGGGCAATCATCAATTCGGAATTCTCTATCTGAATTTTTGCGATTTTCTCGTTTCGATTTTGGTTGAAACCGTCAAAAAGATTGAGCCGTGCAGAAAAACCATAATTGAAACCCTGCGCTTTATTGGTTGTGGTAAATCCAAGACTATTCTCGGAATCACTGAAAATATATCCGGCCTGCGCACTGATCGTGGGAAAACGGTCGCCCTTTATCTGCTTCAATTGCAGTTCCGAAATCCGCTTATTTATTATCTGGGCCTGCAACTGTGGATTTTGGGTTTTTGCCTGTTCTTCCAAAGAATTAAGGTCAAGGCTTTCATCAACCAGCATTAATTCCACGACGCGAAAATCTGTTTTCACATCCCTTCCAATAATCTCGTTCAGTCGGGTTTTTGTATTTTGAAATAATTCCTGTTGGCGCAAATATTGGGTTTGGTCCGTATTTTCATCAACCTGTGCATTCAAGAGTTCCAA
>JBEBRF010000089.1:0-9923 GCA_040394975.1 Aequorivita soesokkakensis | reverse complement strand
AAAACAGTTAAAGTTAGAATGTTTCTAAACTAAATAAACGTGGTTTTATACTAATAAAATCGCGTTAGCTATTTTGCTATATAATATATAGGTGAAGAAATAAAAACGAAGGTGGAAAAATTAGCGGAGCGTAAACACAAGGTTAAAAGCCCGAAGCCAGAAATTACTAGACTAAAATCTCTTTAACGCTGAAGAGTTTAGGAATACTTACTTTCCATCCATAAGTTTCCTGAAGTTTCAGCCGTAAAGCATTCTGTGCCTCGGTCTCTCCGTGAATAAGAAATGTTTCCTCTGGAATATTTTTAATGTTGCTTGTCCAATCCAAAAGCCCCTGCCGGTCTGCGTGTGCCGACAGACTTTCTATATGTTGGATATCAGCTTTTATGGGATAGTATTTTCCAAAGAATTTTAGCTCCTGTGCTCCTTCCAGCATTTGGCGGCCACGGGTGCCTTCAGCTTGGTAACCTACTAATAAAACTGTTGTGTTTTCCTTGTCAATCATCTGTTTTAAATAGGTCAAAACCCTTCCGCCTGTTACCATTCCGCTTCCTGCAATAACCACTTTGGGCTGCGGGTTGTCAATGGTTTTCCAAGTATCTTTATAGGAAGAAATAATGTGCATCCGATTGGTCATGGTATTGAATTCCTTTACCGACATTTTATGCCAATCGGGAAAATTTTGAAATACCGAAAGCACATTGTTGCCCATTGGGCTATCGATAAATATAGGAATGTTCGGAATTCGGTTTTCGTTATACAGTTTCCAAAGCAGAAACATCAAGGTCTGTATACGCTCCACCGCAAAGGATGGAATTATCAAATTTCCACGATTGTGGATGGTTTTATTGATGAGCTCTACCAATTTATCTGAAACGCTTTCCTCTGGGTGAAGTTTGTCGCCGTACGTGCTTTCCATAAAGAGATAATCTGCGTATTCAGGTTTTTCGGGTGGAAAAAGCAACAAGTCGTGCTCCCTACCAATATCGCCAGAAAACACAAAGGTTTTTCCAAATATTTCCAGCTCAATAAAAGTGGCCCCAATAATATGCCCGTTATATCGAAATTCGTATTTTATATTTTCTGAAAGTTCAAACCATTCATCTCTTTCTTCCGCCTGAAAAAACCCGAGGGTTACCTCAGCTTCCCGTACGCTATAAAAGGGCTCCGCAGGCTTGTGTTTGGAATAGCCTTCATTATTGGCTTTTTCTGCTTCCTCTTCGTGAATTTTAGCGCTGTCCAAAAGAATAATTTCCGTGATGGCAAGTGTGGGTGCCGTGCCTATAATTTTTCCGCGAAAACCTTGCTTTACCAATCGCGGCAGATATCCCGTGTGGTCCAAATGGCCGTGCGTAAGCAGCACCACATCTATATCCGAAACATCGATGGGCAACTCTTGCCAGTTTTTTTCACGCAGCTCTTTTAGACCTTGGAACATACCGCAGTCTATCAATAAATTCTTTTCCGAAGTTTCAATTAAAAACTTTGAACCTGTTACGGTTCCAGCGGCTCCGAGGAAATGGATTTTTACTTTTTGCATAACTATTTCTTTTGGCACAAAATGTTTATTTCCTCTAAAATCCGCACTTTCCGCTTTTCCGAAACTCCCAAATGGTCGAGATAAAAATGGTCGTCTATCAACTGTTTGCAAAGCACCACATCGCGACTGAGTAGAAATTGCTTTTCGCGCTGACTGAGCAAGGTGGAAACGGTTATCGGGTAAAGCCCCAATCGATCTATGCGGTCCTTGATGCCGTTATCTTTCGGGAAATCCCAACTTAAAAGATAAAGGCCCACACATTTGCCATAGGTCAAGGCATCTTCGGTAAATCGGGTATTGGTGACCACCCAGCCTTCATTTGGCTTTTCCTCCTTGTTGCCGTCACCGTAATTGTTGAGGATATCGCGATAACGGGAATGTATATAGAGCGGCACCTTGACATTGCAATTTCGCCCTTCATCACTGTGGAACTTACATTCGGCAACTATAAATTGGCCGTTTTTGTGGGCTACCACATCTATCTCGTGGGTTACGCACTTACCGTTCAAAAATTGGCCCGTCTTTACATCATAACCACTGTAAAATAGGATCGCGCCCACAAATTTCTCAAACGGAAATCCCGTGGGACCCAACTCATAGATCGCTTTCTTCAACTTGTATTTTGAAGCGTAGCCTTTTTTCTTTTTCTTCAGAAGTGCAAGGGCGCGATTGTAGATTTCCTTGGTTGAAATACCCTGGTACAGCTCATCGCGGACGTTATTGGCGATTTCGTTGACCAATGCTTCCTCTGCGCCGCTTTTTCTAAGTGAATTCTTTAATTTTCCAATGGAAAACTTTGCCTTTTGGCCTGAGTGCTTTATAATTTCAATATTGGTCTTTTGGTCTTTCATTCTCCCACTTTTTTAAGTATTTTTTGCTAAGGAACATTCAGTAAAATTTGTTCTATTTATTCCTTGGGAATTCTGGGAGGAAATCGACAAGAACGGATATTTTTCTCATAGCTTTCAATATAGAATCAAGCTATAAAGATAACAAACTTACGTAACGGGAATATGACCAATATCAGCCCATACCAATCAATGCAAAGGTTTTAGACGCAACAACTGTCTCCCTCCTCTTTTACACCCAGTTTTACAAGGAATTTTTCCATCAGGCACCATCTTGTAAAGGAGGATTGCAGCAAATTGACCCCCACAAAAGCTGTGAACCACAACCAGTTTATGTTTACGTACACAGCCAATAAAAGGCTGATTAAAATAAATGTTCCGGCAATTGCTCTTATATATCTGTTAATCATATTATTGTATTTATTGTTAATCTCTGGTTTTATTTTACAGTTGTTTATTGTTGTTTTGGGATTTGGATTCGTTGGTCCCCCACCCTTAAGTGGAAATGATGACTGGTTCTATTTCGATTTCGATTTCGTTTTTGTTTTCATTTTCGATTTCGCTTTCCGTTTTAAAAGGGTTTCGACTTTAGTATATCCTGAGCTTGCCTGAATTGATCGCAGTCGAAGTACCGAAAGGCTCAACCCGACAATTGCTTTCGTTTTTATTTTCGATTTCCTTCGACTTCAACTTCGATTTCGATTTCGATTTCGTTTTCGTTTTTGATTTCGATTTCGATTCAAAAAGGTTTCTAAATAAAAAACTCAGATTCTTCTTTCAATGGGAACAACCACGGCATGAATGGGGTTGTTGGTTTCAAGGTGTTCATTGAATTGCGCCACGAAACTGAAAAAAGAATCAATCTTTTCATCTTCCGTAAAAGAGAAAAACATACTGCTGTCCGCACCGCTTCTTTCCGATGGAAACCAACTGGTATTCATCATAAAGGACGCCGATCCATTTTTAAACCCTTCAATATCGGAACCGCTAAAGCTCTCAATATTTGCTTTTTTGAAAAGTTGCAGCACGTCTTTCTGAAATTCGTCTACAACGGTTACAATTAGTAGTTTCATCGGGGTTATTTTTTATTACTATTATTATTTTTTATTGTCTCTATCTATTTATTATTCCGAAGAATTCAAAATCAATTAACAAGCAATCAAACTCATTAATTATCTCGTCATACGTCTTATATCGCTGTGATCTAATGTCTTTTCTCTTTATTCTTTATTCTTTATTCTTTATGGTTTTTCCGCTCTATCAAATAATAAACCAACGGCACTACAAGAAGCGTTAGCACAGTGGAAACAATAGTTCCGCCCATCAGTGAAATTGCAAGTCCTTGAAAAATGGGGTCAAAGAGAATCACGAACGCACCAATCACTACAGTTCCCGCGGTCAACAAAATTGGAGTAGTCCGCACGGCTCCTGCTTCAATTATGGCTTGTTTCAAAGGAATTGCGTCTGCGGTTCGAAGGTTTATGAAATCAATCAGCAGCACCGAGTTTCGCACCATAATTCCCGCCAAGGCAATCATCCCAATAAAGGAAGTTGCTGTAAAGAAGGCACCCAAAATCCAGTGGCCAAATACAATTCCTATTAAAGACAACGGTATCGCGACCATCATAACTATGGGTGCTTTAAAGTTTTGGAACCAACCCACAATCAACATATAAATGATGATGATAACTCCCAAAAAGGCAATTCCCAAATCGCGGAATACTTCCAAAGTAATTTGCCATTCGCCATCCCATTTCACCGTAAAATTATCTTCGTATTTGGGTTGTTCCAAATACAATTCGTTCATTTTATATCCAGCGGGTAACTTAATTTCATTAAGCTTCTCGGTCATTCCTAAAATAGCATAAACAGGGCTTTCTAGCTCTCCCGCCATATCAGCCAACACATAAACCACACGTTTTTGGTTTTTTCTGAAGATGCTTTTCGCACGGATAGTTTCTTTAATATTTACCAAATCGCCCACAGAAACCATATTGCCTTGTTTTGAAACAATTTGCAACTGCGAAATATCCTGAATTGTCGACCTTTCCTTTTCATCTAAAGCGAGTAAAATGCCAACTTGTTCGGCGGCTTTTTCATCGTAAAGGTAACTCGCAGGCCTGTCCGAAAGCGCTGTATTCATTGTATAAACAATCTGTTGCGGAGCCACACCGTAGCGCATCGCTTTTTCTTTGTCTATTATAAATTCGTACTCTATTTGGTCGTCTTCAACCATCCAATCTACATCTACAACATCCTGGGTTTCGTTCAAAATGTTTTCAACTTGCTTTGCAACTGCAATTTGTTGGTCATAATCTGGACCGTAAATTTCAGCCACAATTGTCGACATCACTGGTGGTCCGGGCGGCACTTCCACTATTTTAATATTGGCGCCAAACTTCTTTCCAATTTCTTGAATATGCGGACGCAGTAATTTAGCGATATCGTGACTTTGAAGTTTCCTATCATCCTGTTTCACCAAATTCACTTGAATATCGGCCATATTGCTACCGCCGCGTAAATCGTAATGACGTACCAAGCCGTTAAAGGTTATCGGTGCTGAAGTACCAACGTAATTTTGATAATTCACTACCAAAGGTTGTGTGGAAAGGTATTGCCCAATTTCGCGAGCAACTACCGCAGTGCGCTCTAACGTTGTTCCTTCGGGCATATCTATCACTACCTGCATTTCATTTTTATTGTCGAAAGGAAGCATTTTCACTGCCACAGATTTTGTGAAAAACATAAGTACGGAGCCCAAAAGCATCACAACGGTGATTCCCAAAAACCAGAATCGTATCTTTTTGTTTTCAATTAAAGGAGTTTCAAATTTTGAATAAATTTTATAGATGAAAGTACTTTCCAAAGGTTTTTCTTCTTTTGGTTTTTTTCCCTTTTTCTCCTTTTCGCGAAGGAAAATATAACCCAAATATGGCGTAATCGTTAATGCTACAAACAATGACAACATCATCGCGATAGAAGCCCCAATGGGCATTGGCGACATATACGGCCCCATCAATCCGGAAACAAACGCCATTGGCAATACCGAAGCAATTACCGTAAAAGTTGCAAGTATCGTTGGGTTTCCTACTTCGTTAATCGCATAAATTGCAGCTTGCTTAAATGGCAAGCGTTTCATCTTGAAATGCCTGTGCATATTTTCTGCAATAATAATGGAGTCGTCCACCACAATTCCCGTTACGAAAACCAACGCGAAAAGGGTAATTCTGTTGAGTGTGTAATCCAGTAAATAATAACTCAATAACGTGAGTGCAAAGGTAATTGGCACCGAAAGAAAAACCACCAATCCGCCACGCCAACCCATGGCAAGCATTACAAACAGGGTAACGGCAACGATTGCTCCCATAAGGTGCAGCAAGAGTTCCGAAACTTTTTGAGACGCTGTTTCACCGTAATTACGAGTGATTTCAACATGAACATCATCAGGAATTAGGTTGCTGCGTAAATGATCGACCTTGTTTAAAATTAAATCTGCAATTTTCATCGCATCGGCACCTTTTCTTTTTGCTACGGAAATAGTTACGGCAGGATATTCCGAAGGATACTTTGATACATTTTCACTAGCGCCTCCAAAACCGAAAGAAACATATTTACTCGGAATTTCGGGGCCGTCAAAAATTGCTGCAATCTGCTTTAAGTAAATTGGCTGATTCTGCTGCACGCCAACCACCAAGTTTTTAACATCGGTTGCAGATTTTAGGAAATCACCCGTTGCGACAAAAAATTCCGTATCATTTTTATCAAAACTTCCTGAAGTTAGTTGCTGGTTGTTAGCCTTTATCATTTCGGCAATGCCCAAAAAATCCAAACCGCTTGCAGCCAATTTATCCTTATCCAAAACTATGCGCAGTTGTCTGTTTCTCCCTCCAATTTTATCGGTTGTGGAAACCTCATTTACTTTTTCAATCTCTTGCGTTAGCTCGTCCGCAATTTGTTTCAGTTGAAAATCGTCGTAATTTTCGCTCCAAAGCGTAATTCCCAACATCGGCACATCGTCGATGGCACGTGATTTTACAAGCGGCATGGTAACGCCCGGAGGCATTTGGTCCATGTGCTTGTTCATTTCGTTGTAAAGTTTTACGAAAGAACGCTCAATATCCTCGCCCACATAAAACTGCACGCTAACCATTGCACCTTCGTTGAAAGAAGTAGAATACACATATTCCACCCCAGGAATATTCGACGCAAGTTTTTCCAAAGGCTTTACAACCCTCGATTCTACTTCGGTTGGAGATGCGCCTGGGTAACCTACAAAGATGTCGGCCATTGCCACATCAATTTGCGGTTCTTCCTCGCGCGGTATTAAAAACGAGCTCCACACACCAATGACCATAAACACGATCATCAACAGCACCGTAAGCTTTGAGCCTATAAATAACTTGGCAATTTTGCCTGCTAATCCGTCCTTCATGTTTATTGTTTAATGGTTATTTTCGCCCCGTTGTAAAGTTTTCCTTCGGAAAAAATAATATAGTTTTCATCTGTAGCCAAACCTGAAAGTACTTCCACGTTATCGCCGAAAGTACGGCCCACTCGCAACCAGCGTAGTAAAGCGGTGTTGCTTTGGCTCACTGTATAAATTCCAGTTAGTTGTCCACGTTTCACCAGGGCTTCCTGCGGCACCAAAACCATACTCACATCTGTTTTCTTTTCTATTGGAAACTGTACCGTAGCATACATACCTGAAAGAATGCCTGCATCGGTTTTGTCCAAAACTACTTTTACCAAATATTGGCCGCCAGTGTTTCTTGCGGAAGTGCTTACTTCGGTAACAGTTGCGGGAAGTATTTTATCCGAAGATTTCACAATTACTTGTACTTCGCTGCCAGATTTTATTTTTGAGATTTCGCTTTCGGGAACTGAAGCCGTTACTTCAAAATTGCCGGGACCTTCCACTGAAATCAATGGAACACCGGGATTTGCCATATCGCCAGCTTCAATAAATTTATTCGTAATAATCCCACTGAAAGGAGCGCGAAGATTTACATACGCAAATTGCGATTGCACTTCGTTTTTCATCTGCTTTGCCCCTTCCAATCTGGCTTTTGCCATTTCGTAGCGCGCGCGTTGATCGTCAAGTTCTTTTTGGCTCGCGCTGTTTTCCGTAAAGAGATTTTGAAACCTCTTATAATCTTTTTCCGCATTGTTGAAAGCAGCTTGTGCCTCAGTAATTCCGGCAGTTGTTTGCGCTTGCTTTGCAGAAAGATCAGCATTGTTGATGCTTACCAAAAGTTGTCCCTTTGAAACTTTGTCCCCCACATTAACGTGTACTTTATCCACAAAACCCATCATTCGGGTGCTAAGCGTGGCACTATTTGCAGCTTCAATTTTTCCACTTGCAGTTAAAAACGGCGAGTTATTTTCTGCTGCAACGGAACTTACGGTAACGGCTACTGCTGGGGAGTTATCTACTTTTTTTTCTTCGGAAGAATCATTACAAGCTGTAAAACTTAGTACTGCCGAAAATAGAAGGATGGTATATATTTTTTTCATTGCTGATTAGTTTTTTGTTAAGAATTGAAGGTATGCCAAGGCATAATTATGCTGAAAAACAGTGTTGAAATATTCCAACTGTTTTTGTGAAAACTGAGTCTCCGCCATTAACAAATCGGTGGTTTTTTCTAAACCTTCAGTGAATCTGTTAGTGCGAATTCTGAGCGCTTCTTTAGATTGTTCCAGCGCCAATTCGGTTAATTTCAAATTGTTTTGTGCGTCTTGAAACATGCGTTTTGCTTTGTTCAATTCCAATTGGCTTTCAGATTTGTATTGAACCAGCTCTATCGTGGCTTTATTGAATTCGGCTTTGCTTTTTTGGGTTTTTCCGAAGCGTTTGGAACCTTCAAAAAGATTCCACGTTAATGCCGCGCCGAATAAATAGCCGTTGGCATCTGCCTGAAAAATCTGATCGTCGTAAAGTTCGTAGCTTCCAAACGCGTTCAGCCGTGGCAAAAACGTCATTTTATCTGCTTTGTAGTTTTGTTTGTAGGCTTCGGTTGCAAATTCCATTGCCTGAATATCGGCGCGGGAAGTTAAAATTTTTTCAGCTGAAATCAATTCAGAAGCAACTACAAGCGAATCGGTTGGTTTCAATACGCCAGACACCTCTTCATTCATAAGTAAAGCAAGATATTCCGAAGCATTTATCACGTTGCTTTTTGCGTATTGCAATTGGTTTTCAACTTCGGTAACGCGCACTTTCACTGCCAAAACATCGCTCTGCTGCAAATATCCTTGCTTAAAACTATTGTTGGCCAAACGAAGATTTTCATTCGCAGCCTTTAGTGCAGTTTCCAAAACTGTTACACTCTTATAAGCCAATTGCAATTGCATATAGGCCTTTTCGGTTTCGAGGGAAAGATAATCCCCATTTCTTGATAACTGCATTTGGGCTGCTTCCCATTTTGCTTTCGCCGCTTTTCTTTGGAATATACCGTCGGCATTAATAAGGGGTTGTTGCACTTCAAATTTTGTAGCGAACATTTGAATCTGGATAGGGTTGTTCAGCTTATTTGGATCGAAATCCGTTTGCGTAACTATTTCTTGATTCAGTTTGATACCAAAAGCCATCAACGGATTGGTTGTAGCCATTCCGGTATGTGAAGCTGTAATATTTGGAAGAAAAACCGCATTGGTTTGGTTGTAATCTCCTCTTGCAGCAAGCACTTGTTGCTTCCCTATTTTTAGCTGATTGTTTTGTGTACTAACCTTTTCCAAAACTTCGGCTTTGGAAATAGGGATTGTTTCTTGAGCAAAAACCAGTGCGGGCAAGAAACCGAGAAATAAAAAAAACTTGTTGATCTTCATTTTTTAAATTAATTTGATGCAAACATACCTCAGAATTTGACAACGGTCAGTAACTAATGTTACCAAAGAAAAAGCACCTCTTTCAAGGTGCTTTTCACTAACCAAATAATTCTGCACTCTTTAGGAACGAACCAACCAAGAAACGGTCCTAAATATTTTTATAGCTTTCGCCAATATTTTCAATACAATTTTATGTTTTCATTTTAATCAATCATTGGAACCACGCACTATTCTTGAAATTATTCCTTTATCATTTGTAAATTCTGCAATTAGTAGTCCTCCAATATGTATGGCTATAAATGCTATTAGATAATAAATGCCCAGCACGTGGATCTCTTCCATTGGTTTCTTTAAATCTTTTGGCCCTAATTCAATTATTAGTCCAGTAACTAAAGACGCTACAACACATACGTAAAAAACGATGTATGCCCATTTCTGGAATTTTTGTTTTATTGATAGGTTTTTAACCAGTGGATTTTGAAACTTCATCGTGCCAAAAAACGGCAGTGTAAATCGCAAACTAAACAATCCAACCAATACATAACCCATATAAATATGCCAGTCCCACATGGGTTGTCGAATTTTTTTCGCCAAAACAATAAGCTGCTCCTGCGTTAGCGTTTGATCAGTACCACTAAGATATGTTTGAATAATATCTGCCATATTGAATTTATTCATCCAAGTCAATCTCAGAAAAATTGTAATCAACAACA
>JBEBRF010000088.1:0-9928 GCA_040394975.1 Aequorivita soesokkakensis | reverse complement strand
TACTAATTTTGATTTTACTTGGCACGTTTTCAAGTAAAGCGCAGCAGGATCCACAATATACACAGTATATGTACAATACTCAAGTGGTCAATCCGGCATATGCAGGAAATCGTGAAGCCTTAAGTTTTGGTTTGCTGTATAGAACACAATGGGTCAATTTTGGTGATGGCGCCCCAAATACGGGTACATTTACCATAAGCTCACCAGTTGGGACCAATATGGGGCTTGGGCTTTCCGTGGTAAACGACAGAATCGGGCCAGCGGTGGAAACCAACTTTAATATAGATTATTCCTATAGTATCAATACTTCGGAAACTGGGAAACTTTCCTTTGGGCTCAAGGCAGGTCTGGATATTTTGGATCTGGACTTTTCCAAACTTAACCTCCCGCGTGATGTTTATAACGATCCATATTTTGATGAAAATAATATCGATAACAAACTGCAGCCACAAATAGGGGCAGGCGTTTATTTTAATACCGAAAAATTTTATGCAGGACTCTCAGTCCCAAACTTTCTCACCACAAAACATTTTGATGAAAGCAGTTTGGCAGACGCTTCTGTGGAAACAACGGCAGCAGAACGTATGCACTACTTCTTGATTGCCGGCTATGTGTTTGACCTCAGCGATAACTTGAAATTCAAACCTGCAACTATGTTCAAAATGGTAACAGGTTCACCCTTGCAGGCAGACGTTTCCGCTAATTTCTTGCTCTACGATAAACTAACGCTTGGTGCAGCTTATAGATGGAGCGCCGCAATGAGCGCCCTTGTAGGGTTCCAAGCAACCGATAATATATTCATAGGTTTTGCCTATGATTACCAAACTACAGACATTGAAGCTTATAGTGACGGTTCTTATGAAGTTATGCTACGCTTTGAAATATTTAATAGACCAGAACGAGTGTTAACCCCGAGATTCTTCTAAAAAAAACAAGACTATGAATACAATAGTACGCAACATATTAGTTTTCGCCTTCGTGGCCTTCACTTTCGGGGGCGCCTTTTCCCAGCAGAAGGACATAAAGAAAGCAGATAAGGAATTTGACAAATTTGCCTATATCGATGCCCGCGAAATTTATCTAAAAGTAGTGGCCGACGGTTATGAATCAGCCGAGATATTCAAGAAACTGGGCGACACCTATTATTTCAATGCAGATTATACCAATGCGGCCATTTGGTATGATAAATTGGTGGAACAATTTCCAGACCAGACCGAACCCATATATTACTATCGCGCCGCACAATCGTTGAAAAGTCTGGGAAAATTTGATCAGTCAAACAAACTTATGCAAGATTATGTTGCAAATGGCGGAACTGGTCTGATGATTCAATCTTATGAGAATGATCCAGATTATTTAAAAAGTGTTGTTTTCAAAAAGAGGGATTTTTCCCTTGAAAAAGTTGCCGTCAATTCTTCTACCTCAGATTTTGGCCCATCATTTTTTGGAAAAAACAAAGTGGTCTATGCTTCGGCTGGCAATACCACCGGAACCAAAATAAATGAATGGACTCAGGAACCTTTTCTCGATCTGTTCCTTGCAGATAGGGCAGCAAATGGTGAACTCAGCAATCCTGTGAAAATGGGTGGCGACATAAACACCGAATATAACGAGTCAACCGCTACCTTTTCTAAAGACGGCAATACAGTCTATTTTACAAGAAATACTTATCTGGACGGAAAAAAAGGTCTTGATAAATCCAAAAAATTCAAGACACTGCGATTAGCCCTTTATAAAGCAACCAAAACAGGAGACCAAAATTGGGCAAATGTTGTTGAACTTCCTTTTAACAACAAAGAGTTTTCAACAGCACATCCAGCCTTGAGCCTTGACGAAAAGCGGTTGTACTTTTCCTCTGATATGCCCGGAACATTGGGTATGTCTGACCTTTGGTATGTTGATATACTTGGAAACGATACCTACGGCACCCCTGTAAATTTGGGCCCGGAAATAAATACTATCGCTAAAGAATCTTTCCCTTTTATAAGCGAAAGCAACAATCTGTATTTTTCCAGTGATGGCCGTTCTGGTTTAGGGGGTTATGACGTATTTGTTACCGCTTTGGACACGGATGGAAAACCCGGGACCATCACCAATTTGGGCGCACCAACCAACAGCGCAAAAGATGATTTCGGATTTATCATAAATGAAAATGACCGCATTGGCTACCTTTCATCAAATAGAGGAGGAGATCGCGGAAGCATTGATGACGATATTTATCTGGTAAGGGAAATCTGCACCATTACCATAAACGGAAAAGTATTTGACGAAGATACACTGGATCCTTTGCCTGGCGCAACAGTATCCTTACTTGATGAGAATAACCAGTTGATTAGCCAAACCATCGCCGGCAATGATGGAACCTATAGTTTTATTGGAGATTGTGATGTTCAGTACACCGTTAGAGGAGCTATGGAAGGTTACACTCCTTATGAAAAAATGATTCGTACCCCGTTGCTATCAGGAACGATAGACGTTCCGCTGCCGTTAAAGCGAATTGGCCCCTGTGCACCAAACGATCTTGGTTGTAAATTAAACCTGCAACCCATTTATTTTGATTTCGATAAATCCAATATCCGTCCAGATGCTGAAATAGAGCTGGCTAAAATTCTGGCAGCCATGAGAGAGTACAAAGAATTGATAATCCATATTGAATCCCATACCGATTCACGCGGAAACGATCAATACAACGAGGCACTCTCAGAGCGCCGTGCACAATCAACCCTAAAATGGCTGGTGGGCAAAGGAATTGATCCAAACAGATTGACCGCGAAAGGATATGGAGAAACCCAACTTGTCAATCAATGTGCAAACGGAGTACCCTGCAGCGCGGAAGAACACCAGCTCAATAGAAGGTCTATGTTTATCATAAAAAATTAATTTAACCAAATTAAGTTATCGAAAAAGTGCTCAATACTTGCTATTGGGCGCTTTTTGTTTTTATTACATTTTCCCTTTTCGTACTTTTGGGCCAAAAGGCACTATTGAAATGGTTGAAGAACAGGTAATACTCGTAAATGAAAATGACGAGCAAATAGGGCTCATGCCCAAACAGGAAGCACACGAAAAGGGAATACTGCACCGTGCATTTTCGGTTTTTATTTTTAACGATAAAAACCAGCTTATGCTACAGCAACGGGCCTTTCACAAATATCATTCCCCCGGCCTGTGGACCAATACCTGCTGCAGCCACCAACGCAATGGGGAAACCTCAATAGCAGCCGGAAAAAGAAGGCTTCTGGAAGAAATGGGTTTTGAAGCACCCCTGAAAGAAACCACATCCTTTATTTACAAAGCACCTTTTGACAACGGACTTACTGAGCACGAACTTGACCATATTCTCATTGGAAATTACGAAGGAACGCCCAACATAAATAGAGAAGAAGTGGCAGACTGGAAATGGATGGACTTGGAACAAGTGAAAAAAGACATTCACACAAACCCAGAAATTTATACAGCTTGGTTCAAAATTATTTTTGACAAATTCTACCAACACCTACTTTTATGAGCCTAACTGTTTATAGAAAGGCACATTTTAACGCCGCACACAGACTTTTTATAAAAGAGTGGGACGATGCAAAGAATCTTGAGATCTTCGGAAAGTGCAGTAACCCCAACTATCACGGCCATAATTATGAACTGGAAGTGGGTATTACTGGTGAGATTGACACAAAAACGGGTTTTCTGATAGACCTAAAGATTTTAAGCCGAATTATAGAAGAAGAAATAGAGGCGGCCTTTGACCATAAAAATCTTAACCTGGAAGTTCCCGAATTTAAGAATCTTAACCCCACCGTAGAAAATATCGCCGTGGTCATTTGGAACAAATTAAGACCAAAAATTGACCCTAAATTTGATATTTCAGTCAAACTTTATGAAACCCCGCGTAACTTTGTAGTTTACCACGGCAATTGATGGAGCCACTTTCCCCTTTATACCCGTTAAAATTTGAGCCCATCCTAAAACAAAAAATTTGGGGAGGCAACAAACTGCACAGTCTCTACCATAAAACAGCCATCGATAATTTAGGGGAAAGTTGGGAAATATCGGGCGTTGCAGACAATGTTTCCCACATTTCAAATGGCGCTTTTCACGGAAAAACTATTAATTTCCTTTTGGAAAGATTCAAAGAAAAACTTGTTGGCAAAAAGGTATATCAGCGTTTCGGAAATCAGTTTCCGCTACTTTTCAAATTCATTGACGCCCGCGAAGATCTGTCGGTGCAAGTGCACCCCAATGATAGTCTCGCCAAAAAAAGACACCAGTCTTTTGGCAAAACCGAAATGTGGTATATTATGGATGTTGAAAGGGACTCACGGCTTATAATTGGTTTCAATCAAGAAATGGATCCCCAAAAATATGTGGACTCACTTTCCGAAAACAAACTTCCAGAGATTTTAAATTCTGAATCCGTTAAAAAAGGAGATGCCTTTATTTTAAAACCGGGCACGGTCCATGCCATTGGCGCTGGTGTGCTCTTGGCAGAAATTCAGCAAACATCAGACGTTACTTATAGAATTTACGATTGGGACAGGCCCGATATCAACGGTCAGATGCGCGAATTGCACACCAATTTGGCACTGGGCGCAATAAATTTCCGGCCCGAGGAATCCCGGTTGACGTATTCAAATAAAGAAAATATTCCTGTGCAGGTTGGAACTACCAGTTTTTTTACGGTGAATAAACTCGTACTCTCCAAAAACCATGCGCGCGATTTGACCAATGTTCCGTCCTTTACCGTCTATATGTGCATAGAAGGCCAAGCTGTGCTAAAAACCGATGGTTTTTCAGAAACAATAGCAAAGGGAGAAACTATTTTAATTCCCGCCAAACTCACTGAAATAAAATTTATTACAATTTCAGCAACCTTTTTGGAAGTGTACATTCCGTAAATGTTTGTACATTTGCCCGATTTAAAAATTTACCAAAAAATAAATAATAGTAAAATTATAAAACAAAAATGGCAAACGTAAAAGATTTAAAAAAGGACATCAACTATGTTTTGGGAGATATCATTGAAGCGGTTTACATTTGGGAGCTCACCAATGCAGATAAGGATAACAAGAACGCTGAAGCTATAATTGATGAAGCCATCAGCACTTTTGACGACCTCATTGGCAAAGTGAACCAAAAGAAGGTTGAAAACAAAAAGAAACATTTCAAGGCAATAAATGCCGAACTTGAAGATCGCGGCCGCAAACTTATCGATAAAATAAACGCGCTATAAAAGAGTATCGGCTTTTTTCCGATCCACTATAAAAGACTCCAATTCCTTACCGTATTTGGAGTCTTTTATTTTTGGGGAAAGCGCGGTATAAACGGTATCCAGATATTTTATATTTGCGTCAAACACTTCGCTCAACATCAAATAGGGTGAAACCTCTAAATCTTTGTGGTTGATTGCAAAATTAATGGTGGCCAAGTATTTATTGGAAATCAAGGCCCGTTGTTTTTGATCAATTTTCAATAAAGAGGAATCTGGGGCATTATAGCCCAACTTCAGGCGTTCTTCAATAAGACTTAAATTCTTCACTACATATCTCTCCTTTAATTTCAGAAATTCCCTTAATGCCTTATCATTTTCAGAGCCAGTGACCACGGCCGCGCTCCCAAAATTTTTCAAGCTGGTTTGAATGTCAACAGCTCCTTTTTCCGCGAAAAACGCAATGCGGTCATCGCGCAGCGTTCCGTCTTTTAAACGAACATAGAGGTAATACACTTCCGGACTCTCTATTTTTTCCGAAAATGAGAAATTGGAAT
Source organism: Aequorivita soesokkakensis (assembly GCA_040394975.1). Classification (GTDB taxonomy): domain Bacteria; phylum Bacteroidota; class Bacteroidia; order Flavobacteriales; family Flavobacteriaceae; genus Aequorivita; species Aequorivita soesokkakensis_A. The sequence goes on along the minus strand of JBEBRF010000088.1, from coordinate 4,168 downwards.
TGCCGTCCACAAGCAACGAGTCAACGGTAACCAAAACCGTATCCTTGAATTTTTGAAGCAGTAACGTTCCTTTTTTAAGTCCTTTTACACTGCCCGTAAGTTGCATGGTATCAGGATCTGTGGAACAACTAATAAAACCCAAAATTAAAACTACCGTTGAAAGAAAATAGCGCATGTTGTTTTTGTTAATGATGATAGCTATCTTAAAAATAGCTTTTTTTGAAGTTGCAAAGATGAATATATTTTTTTGAAGTTTATACCGTGGAGGCCAATTGCATCATTACTGCGCAAATAATTGCGCCTACCGTTCCAATGGCATAACCAAACACGGCCAAAATCACGCCAACCGTAGCCAACGAAGGATGGAAGGCGGAGGCCACTATGGGCGCCGAGGCAGCACCGCCTATATTAGCTTGGCTTCCCACCGCGAAGAAAAAGTAAGGCGCCCGAATCATTTTTGCCACAGCGATCATTAATGCGGCGTGCACGGCCATCCATACTACACCAATAACAATCAGCCACATATTGTCAAAAATGAGGGTCAAATCCATTTTCATCCCTATGGTTGCTACCAATACGTAAATAAACACACTGCCCAATTTACTTGCGCCCGCACCTTCATAAGCCCTTAATTTGGTAAAGGAAAGTAGTATCCCAATAATGGTGGTAATGTTGATCATCCAAAAGAAACTGGAATCGAGGAAGGTAAATATATTTCGTGTTATTCCATTCGGAATACCTGCTACAACCGTGTGGAAATAAGCACTTATATAATCTGCCCCAAAATGTGCAAAACCCACCGTTCCAAAAGCAATTGCCGTAAGAACCATCAAATCGGCCAACGAAGGATTTCTATCTACTTTTTTGGCATATTCTGAAACCGTTGCCTTTAAACTGTCAATGGCAGAAGTATCAGCCTTCAGCCATTTATCAATTTTAGCAGATTTCCCGATTCCGAAAAGCAGAACGGCCATCCAAATATTGGCTACCACAATGTCCACGAAAACCATTCCACCGTACAACTTTGGATTATAGCCGTAAATTTCCAATAATGCGGTTTGGTTGGCCCCGCCACCAATCCAGCTACCTGCCAAGGTTGAAAGCCCGCGCCATACAGCATCTGCACCCTCACCGCCCACGGCTTCCGGATGTATGCTCCCAACCAATAACACAGCTATTGGGCCACCAATAATAACTCCTGCCGTTCCGGTCAAAAACATTATCAAGGCTTTGGGCCCGAGGTTAAAAAGTCCTTTTAGGTCAATGCTTAATGTCATCAATACCAATGCGGCCGGCAATAAATAACGGCTTGACATATAATAAAGACTGGTGGAACCGGCAGCCGCATCTCCCGTTTCTGAAACGGTAGTCCATTCTGGTGCAATCACGCCTGAGGTGGTAAGTAACGCGGGAAGAAAATAGGCCATAAACAGCGCTGGAACGATTCCGTAGAATTTTTTCCAAAAGCCATCTTGGCGCGTAGAAGTATAAAAAATGAAACCCAAGGAAATCATTAATATTCCAAAAACAATAGTGTCATTGGTAAATAATGGGGTAGTGTCCCTTATTATTTCGGTGGCTGAATCTTGCATTTTTGATGGTTTTGCCGAAAAATACAATTATTTTTTTATTTGGATTATTTTTTTATAAAATCAGTTACGGCATTGATCAGTTCAGGCATAACAGGAAGATTGTAGCTATTATACGATTTGCTGTTTTCTAAGTCATTCCCGTGAATTTCCTTGAAAATATGATTCATTTTCGGGATGATTTTATACTGGGCATCCGGTTTCGCATTTTCCAATAATTCCGCTTCCGAAACTTGAACTTGAATGTCCTTATCGCCATTGATTATCAATACGGGAATTTGCAATTTGGCGATCTCTTCCTGTGGGTCATATTGCATCCACGTGTAAACAAAGGGCTGTATCTCTTTTCTGAAAATGGAGGCCAGGCCGGGGCTGTAGTTATTAGCTACGCCATTGGCACGCAGATCGTCAAAAGAAGTTCGGGCGTTATCGACCAATCCCGGGGCTTGATCGGCAAGTTGATCAACGATTACGTCATCTATCTCTTGGCCGGCGCCGGCTATGGAAATAAATCCATCCGCACCGTTTTGGGCTGCAACCATTCCCACAAGGGAACCTTGGCTATGGCCTATTATGAAAATTTTGTTGAACCTTTCGTCCTTTTTAAAATATGCAAGGATTGCCACGGCATCATCTATAAAATCGCCAAAACGAATGTTTTCTTCCCTTAAATTTCGCTGTTTCAGTTGTTTAACGATTCTTTTGTCGTAACGAAAACTTGCAATTCCCTGTCCATAAAGTCCTTCAGCTAAAAATTTCAGACTATTGTTTACCATCATTTGTTGGTTGCCGTTTCTGTCTATAGGGCCGCTCCCGCCAATAAGAATGGCCAACGGGGTTTTGGTACTCCCCTCGGGCAGCAATAGCGTGCCGTCAATCAGTGGCGTGATGCTTAGATCTTTTGAATCAAAGGGTTTGTTTTGGGAATTGGCAACTGTTCCGAAGCAAAAAATAAGGATTAAAATGAGGTGTTTCATTTATAAGTTTTAAAGCTGCACACGGCAACTGATGTTTTAAACAAAGAAAACGTATAAATATTATTTTTCATTGCATATTTGGTAACGCTTTATAATTTGCGCATTTGTAATTGAAGAAGATTTGAGCTGTAAGGCCACTTTTGAGATTCAGAAGGCTATCTTTGCCGAGTGGAAAATTTATTCAATTTAAAAAATAATATTTCTTAAGATGAAGCGAATAATCGTCATTGTATTGGTCTCTATTTATTCAACCGGGCTAACTGCCGCCGAAGACTGGGGAAAGACCGGCCACCGAGTTGTGGGTGAAATTGCCGAAAAATATTTAAGCAAAAAAGCGGAAAAACAGATTGTAAATTTACTCAACGGGCAGTCACTGGCCTTTGTCGCAAATTATGGAGATGAAATAAAAAGTGATCGCGCTTATGACCACTATGGCCCGTGGCATTATGTCAATTTTCCGTTCGGTGAAAAATATGAAACCTTCCCAAAAAGCGAAAAGGGAGACATAATACAGGCCATTGAGCAATGTATTGCTATATTAAAAAATGAAAACAGCTCGAGAGCCGACAAAGTTTTCCATTTAAAAATGCTTGTCCATTTCATGGGCGATCTGCACCAACCTTTGCATATCGGGCTGGAGGAAGATAAGGGCGGCAATGATTTTCAAGTGCGGTGGTTTAATGGCGGCACCAACCTGCATACGGTATGGGATTCAAAGATGTTGGATTTTCATGAAATGTCATATACCGAAATTGCTTCAAATTCCGATGTCCTTTCAAAGGAACAAATGGAAGCCATAAAAAATGGGACAATTATAGATTGGATGTATGAGAGCCGTGAACTCTGCGAAGATATTTACGCCACTACTGAAATTGGGGAAAAGTTGAGCTACAACTATATGTATAAATATATGGACAGCGTTCGTTCCCAACTTCAAAAAGGAGGCATCCGTTTGGCAAAACTTTTGAATGAAATATATAGATAATTCAGAAAAGCCCGTAACCGCACACTTTTCTTGCTTTGTCTTCTCTGCGGTCTAAGCTTTCGGCCAACTCACATTTTACGTATAAAGGTAGGCCCAATACATAAGCACAAACTGTAACGGAAGCCTAATAATGAGCAACCATTTTGGAAGTTTCATGGATGCTTTTTCATTCTGAAGCATGAATATATGTACGGGTATAAAGAGCAAAAGCATGATTATGATTCCCCAGGCGGCTTCGGATTGGGTGTTTTTGTTCATAAGCATAAAACCTAAAATCATTTCTGCAATCCCGCTTAATAAAACCATCGCACTATGTGAGGGAATATAAGAAGGGATAATGCCCTCATAAAGTTTAGGTTTCCGAAAATGGTTCATTCCTGCAAGTACGAGAAGTATTCCCAACAAGTATTGGTGCCAAGGTAGCATATCAATTATTTTAGGTTTTAAATGTACTCTTTTTGAAAGTTTTGTAAAACTGCAATTTCTTAAAAAGTAAAAGCCTTCCTGTTTTTGGCAGGAAGGCTTTCTTTTAAAATTAAGTATTTATGAAAAAAATCACTCTTTAATCAAGCGCTTCACAGTGCTTGCGCTATCGCCAATGATCTGTACCATGTAAA
>JBEBRF010000087.1:0-10262 GCA_040394975.1 Aequorivita soesokkakensis | reverse complement strand
GCCAATACCAGCTACAGCTAGGTACTTTCTGTTTTTTAAATATGGCTTTTCAGATTCTTTACTCGTTGACCCTTGCTTATCGGATTGTTTTTCCAACGGTTTTTTATCGGCACCTTCGTGCTGTTTTTTTGGAAGCTTTAAAGTGTTGCTGTCAATCAGACCCTTGCTTATATTAAAACGCCTTAAAAATGTAGGGTAAAGGTCTAAGTAGCTAAGCTGATTTAATGGAATTAAACTTATGTTTTCTGGGTTTTCGGGAAGGCCTCCATAACCAATGGCTATATAAATGGGTATGCCTTCTTCCTTTTGTAAAACTTTAAAGCGTTCTATTTGCGGGTAGCTTATTACGTCAATTTTATTTTCTGCATTAAAGCCTGAGCGATACTTGGCCTCTACATAAAATTCTTGCCCTGTTCTTCTACATCTAAATTTAAAATCTGGTTTTCGCGTGTCCTCCGCATACCGGTATTGATTTTGATTGTAATTATTGGTTCTACTTATTAAATTGTATTCGGAGGCTTTGAACAATTCATCTTCAACGAATTTTTCAAATAGATCTCCTTTTTTAAATGACTCAGGTTGCATTATTTTGTAATGTGTTTAGAAGTTTTATAATTTGGTTTTAGATTGGAGTTTGGGTTACAATTGTTTAGGCACTAGCGGGACGCACACCCCAACTAAGAAAACTTTACCCCATTCGCATCCTGCCGAGAACCGCAATCCCAATTCCACTTAGAATAGGGCCATAAAACAGAAGATACGACCCTCCTGTTTCATAAACACGTAAAAAGCTTACCAGTGTATAAACAATCCCTATTAAAGCTATCCCCAACCCTACCAAAATCATATTTTTCCCAGACTGTCGGCGCTTTTCCAGTTCGGCCTTGCGCAAAAGATCTCTATCAATACGTCTTAGTAAAACTGTGCTTTCTTCTTGGTCTATTCCTCGGGCTTTTAATTCCGCAGCAATTTGCGAATAGTCAAAACTTCCGCTACCCACCTTCGTTACATAACTGTCTACAATTTCCTTTCTTGAAAAACTCATTTGTTATTTATGTTATTATTTATAGAATTACGCGAAGGACACGGGCGGGACGCCAGCCAGCTTTGCGTGCTTTTTTATTCACTTACTTAATTTCAAAATTCGAAATGCTCCTTGAACCACCAACACAAAAACAATTGTTCCGATAATTAAATCAGGTTTACTCGAACTCAACCAATTTACCAATAGTCCAGCGATTATTACTCCCAGATTGATAATCACGTCGTTCGAGGTGAAAATCATACTTGCTTTCATATGTGCCTCTTCTTTGCTTTTTGACTTTTGCAAAATGTAAAGACAAATTCCATTTGCGAGAAGTGCAAAAATTGAAATGATAATCATTGTCGTAAAATCGGGAAGTTTTTCGTCCCCGAAAAATCTTCTTAAAACTTCCATAAATCCAATTACTGCAAGTGTTATTTGAAAATACCCAGCAAGTTTGGCAATCCGTTTTTTCTTAATCAACGTTCCGCCAACTGCGAACAAGCTAATTCCATAAACAAAACTGTCCGCAAGCATATCTAAACTATCGGCAACAAGGCCCATTGACTTTGAGATTATTCCTGTTGTCATTTCTATAATGAAGAATGCAAAATTGATTGCAAGCACCGACCAAAGCAGCTTTTTTTGGTTTGCGTTTTCTTTAAATTCCGTTTGGTGGGTTTGTTCGGTCAGGATTTTTTTTCCGCCTAAATTAAGTTCGATAATTGACTTTTCGATTTGTTCAATTTCCCCGCTGTGAAAAACGGTCAGTTTTCGGTTGGGAATGTCGAAGTCTAAATTTGCAATACTTGAAATTCCGTCCAGTTTCATTCGGATAAGATTTTCCTCTGACGGACAATCCATTTTAGTAATTTCAAATATTGTTTTTTTCATTCAGATTGCAGTATTTATCGGCATTACGCTACCTTTGTATATATCAGCAATAAGAAACATATTTCTTTTTTGCTCTTCCTTAAACATAACAAAACACCCATCTACTTCGTCGCCCCCTCCACAACAGCAATCTCCTCCTCGGTCAGGCCATAGAGTTGATAGACTAGTTGGTCTACTTGGGCTTCGAATAGAATTATTTCTTTCTTTTGTTTTTTTCTCTCTGTAATCTCATCCACTAGTAAAGAAATTTTATTCTGAATTTCCCAAGAAGCTTTTTTCATAGGTAATTTGAAAAGCTGTATTGGTTTGACTTCTGGAAAGATTCTATTGTCTTCATTAACTAAATCTTTATATAGAAAGTCCATTAATGAGGAATTTAATAAACCTAATAAATATTTATATGAGAATTCTGTTTCCTCCGGTAATTGAATAATAATGGCGCTTTTTAGACAATACCATTTTTCATCATCATAAGCCGCTATTATTCGATTTGCTGTTTGTCTAATCAAGATTTTAGGCTCTTCAAAGAGCTTTTGTCGTCTTGGTCTAAGCATTACGTACCAAGGAATAGCACCACTTTTTGTTTCAACTCGATTTTCTAATTTTATTCTATAAGCGCTTAGATGCTTTTCTATCTCAGGAAAATTAGTAATAGACATTTTATTTGTAAAGTAAATAATGCCTTTTCCCGATTTTGGTTGTAGTTCATAGCGATTAATTTCACCTCCAATTATTAGTTTATTAATAATTTCGATCTCTAATGCATTTTTCTTAGCTTCTTCGATATTAATTACGAAAGCTTTTCCTAGTCCTGGACTTATACCTGTTGCAACATCTTCGGCAACATCTTTTAAAATGGGTGCTCCATTATAGCATTTTTCAAGGATAGAAGTATAAGGTCTGAAAATAAAGCTAAATGATTGATTTTTTTTCAATTTTTCAACTTCTATTTGATTATTTACTTGTTGGATTTCATCAGAAAGAATTCTCCTTTCTACTGCCGTTAAATCTTCATATTTTATCGTTTTATAGGTATTTTGAATATCAAAACCAATTATACAAGTCGGTGTTGCAACATCTTCAAAAACTGCATCTCCAAGGTTTAATATTATGAATGGAGAATAATTTGATAAAATTATTTTCCTTGTTTTTTCAAATTCCGTTTGATTCAAAAAACTGGAAGGAATTATAAGACAACATAATGCGTTTTTGCTCGAAATATTTGTAAACTGCTTTACAAAATAGTTGTAGGATTCAGGAGTCCTGACGTGAACATCTTGAAAGGTATTTTTAAAAAATTCTTTTTCGTTGTTTTCAAATTTTACACCATAAGGCGGATTCCCAATAACCACATCAAACCCCACAAAATCCCCATTATCATCCAGCACCTCCGGAAACTCAAAGCGCCATTCAAAAGCATCTTCGTAAATCTTGTTGTTTTTTATTTCCTCTATTTCGGTTTCCAGTTTTGTGGTGGCTTCGGCCAGTTCTTTTAGCTTTTTGTTCCAGGCGGCCTTTTCCTTGTTGCCCATTTCAAACATTTGGGTTTGGTTGGTCATTCCAAAGAGTTCGCCCTTTAGCTTTGTGAGTTTTTTCACCTTGGGGTCGTTGCTGGAAATCTCGCTTCTAAAATCGGTTTTTATGGCGGCAATCAGCTTTTCCATATCACGCTTTTGCTCCTTGTTTTGGGCATTGCGATACGTGTCTACCGCCACACGGTAACTGTCTATGGTCCATTTGCTGCTTTTTAATGCTTTTTTTAGGTCGGCATCCAACGCAAAACGGCTTATTAGCGAGTTGCCGCGTTTTATGTTTATATCTATGTTTGGCAGCGTTTCCAGCTCGGTTTCGTTTTTGTAGTACGCATTTTTAAGTAGCTCTATCCACAACCGCAGGCGACAGATTTTTACGGAGTTTGGGTTTATGTCCACCCCAAAAAGGCAGTTTTCAATAAGCGTCTGCTTTTCGTGGAAAAGGGTTTGCTGTATGCGTTGGCTTTCCTTGTTTGTTGGGTTGTATTCAAACAGTTCGCCGTCTTCATCGGTAACAATCAGTTCGTCATTTACAACTTCAAAGTGATATTCCTTTAAACGCTTGCCGTCGCGATCCTGCAATATTTTTAGATCGTTCTTTATGGCAATCATTTCATTGAGGGCAGAAACCAGAAAATGGCCAGAGCCTACTGCGGGGTCGCATATTTTTAGGCTGTTAACAATGCGGTTTGCCTCTTCCCTATCTTCAATTTTATCGTAAAGCGAATCAATATCCTTGCACTCCCAGCCCTTGGTTTCGTTAAACTTTTGCACCACCGCCTTGCGGATGGTTTCGCGGCACATATACATCGTGATAAAGCCGGGCGTAAAGAAGGAACCGTCCTTATAGCCGTTTATCTTTTCAAAGATAAGCCCGAGTACGCTGGCGTTTATTAGGGTTTTGTTGTCCTCCTGTATTTCTTCGGAACCCTCGCTGCTAAAGTCGTAAGCGTTTAGGAATTCAAACAGGTATTCCAAAGTGCTTAGGTTGCCGCTGCGCTTTTTGCCGTTATCGGTCTTTAATACCGTAGCGGAATATATGGGAATGGTTTTGTCATCGCGCAAGTTGCTGATAAACAGCGTACCGTGCTCAATGTCCGTGGGCTCAAAGAGCGAACTGTTTAGGTAAGGCACTTTGGCGAAAACGTCCTTTACATCTTCATTGCGTTCGGAATGCTTACGTGCCAAAACTTCAAAAAAGAGACTGTTTAAATCGTTATAGTTTGGTATTTTTTGAATGCTTAGGAACTCAAAACTTTTGTCGCCTTTGTGGTACGTGCGCAACTGCGCTTCCAGTAGTTTTAAAAACAGGATTCTATTTACCCAGGTAATGGCAAGCTCCAAGCCTACATTAAACAGACGTTCCTCCTGCGTTGCTCCAAAATGCAGCGGATTGTCCAGCCTGTTTATTTTATCAAGACTATCCAACTGAATGATGGCGTTTTCCAGCAGGCTACCGGTATTGCGTTCGCCAGCCTTGTTGCGGGCTATGAGTTTTTTGCTGCCCTCCTTTGTTTCGGAAAGGCCTATAATGTGGAGCAGTTCGCCATAAAAGCGTTTGTCCAAACTGTTGCTATCGTTGGCAAAAGGGAGTTTTAATAGATGCTCGGGTGAAAGGAGTTTGAAGAGGGCAATAAGAATATTGTCGTCCTTGGGATTGTTGTTGCGAAGCGGTTTTTCGTATTCCCGAATATCAAAATAAGTGAACTCTATTTCCTGCGTTAATGTGTTTATATAAGGTTCTGCGATTTCCTTGTAGAAGAAATCTGTTGTTTTTCCTGAGAGTCTGCCGTTTTCAAAGTCTATAAATTGTTTAACCAAAGCTTTGTTTTGGGTGAAGGCTTTTTCAAAACTATTGGCATCAAAGATGAACCACTCATTTATGTTCGTCACCACCAAATATCTTACTTCCCCATTTTTATGGGTGATGCGTTCCCGCAGAAAATAAAGCACCAACTCCTGAAACGCTTTGGTGTTGAGCTTTTCGCGGGTAACCATTTCCGCTTTGTTGGTAGGTTTTTTGGCTTCAATGATTACGCCAACGGTAGTGCTTGCCTTGTTACCGTTGTGGATAACAAGATCGTTCCTGCCTTTGGTATTTATAAAATGGTTGGGCTCGTAGTACGTTCTTTTAAGGAAATCTGAAACCAGGTTTTTGTGGAATTCCTCGCTTTCGGTATCATTGGTTCGATCCAGCAGTTCAATCAGGTTGGTTTTGAACCGTTCTATCTCCGTACGGTTGGGTTTAATCTTTAGAAAGGCTTTGTTAATTGCCTTTCTGGGTTTTAGGGGTTTTGGTTGCATTAAAATTGGTTGTTGTGTTTATTGGGTAATTTAGGGAATTTTAAAAGCCTGGGGGAGGAAATTTCATATTTTCACTATAAGGCAAATGAATATTATTTTTTAGGAACGGGATTGGTGCTTTTCATAGAATGCGGTGTGGGGCTGAGTGCTTATAAACATTCTTCCACTAATCTTTTGTATAATTTTGATTGACCACCTGATCCAGGTAGAAAATTGTCACGATTAAAATCGGCATCATTTAATGTGGATTTATTTAAAAGATCTTTGTAATATTTTTTTTCTACGATAGACCCTATTTTTTTGGACTCTACATAAGCATCTTTGAAAAATCTCATTAAAGCTAAAAATCCAGTTGATTTATTAAGGATCATTTCAGGTTCGACTTTCCACCAAGCATCTGGCCATCTCTCTTGAACGGCATCGAAGAATTCCCACATTATTTTTGCAATATCTCCATCTTTCTCCTCAATAAATAAATTTCGTAAAGGTCTTCTTTCTAATTCTTTACCCTCAAATTTATCTGGTGTCTTCCCTTTTTTGTAAGTATTTCTGTCATCCATTGGATCTTTAGAGAGAAAGTCAATTAGTTTTTCCGAAAATGTTGCCTGTGTAATAGTTTCTTTTTCTTTATCGTCCGCAGTACCAAGAATTTTAATTTTATCTTTAAATGGTGATCCTTCTTTTTGGTTCAATGCTCTTACAATATTATGACAGGTTTTCTGTGGACTACGGAATTTAGCAAAAGCGAATAAATCAGCAACTAAAGATTTATTGACTTTGGTTTGAGTTTTATTTATTGTGGCAAATACAATTGCTTGGTCTTCTAGCTCCATTTCAATAAAGATGGTTACATTGACATCAAAATCACTTCCTTTACCTTCAAAGTCTTCTAACCCTGCAATTCTATGTTGACCGTCCAAAACTTTAGCTACATTTTCTCTAAACGGTAAGGACATAATATTTTTTTCAGAGTCATATTCAACATCTTCTTCATTAATATGCAGTATGACAGAGGAAGGAAATGTGGCATCAACTAAATTGACATATTTACCTAGTTCTTTAACTCTGTTCTTTGATAATTCTCTTTGAATTCCCGAGTATACTTCAACCTCTCTTTTTTCATCTCCCACTTCTAATCTTCTTATATCAGCGTAAGAAATTTTAACTAGGTCATCGTGAGGTATAACTCCAATATAAAATTTACCGATAGGTTGTTTTACCTCTAAACACTTTACTTCAATTCTTTGATCTTCTGGCTTTATCATAGCTTATAGTTGTTTTAGAATATCCTCAACACCCTTTTTCTGTGATGCAATTACATCAATTTTACGATGATTAAGTAAATTTGAATAATAATAAAGACCCAGCGTAACAATAAATAAAATACCAGATGAATATTTTACAAATGCTATATTATTATTAGTATTGGAAAGTTTCCAAGCATAAAAAATCGAAACAACTAATATTAAAAGTCCGCTTACTAATAAAAGGACAGAGTTTAAATCTGTGTTTCTTACTTTATATGTATAGAAAATATACGCGCTTGCAGTTAAAAGAGAAGCACTATAAAGGTAAAATTGCCCATCTATAAAAAATATGTTCCAACCTTCCCAAGCATTGTAATTAGCAACATAAAAAAGCAATCCTAACAAAAGAGGAAGTAAATTTCCAATTAAACTTACAATACAAAACACTGCTGTTTGTTGATGTTCTTTCATTCTAAAAATTCTTAATTATTAATTCTTTCACTCTAATCTTTTCTTTTTTGCAAGATATATATCTATATGCACTACATTCAATTATTTGCCAATTGCTGTATAAAACTCTAATATCTTCCAGATCTGCATTTGATATTACTATTTTACATCCTTTTAGGGATTGGTTTTGAGCAAATTCGGCTAATTCTTCTTGAGAATTTTGATCGAATTTATCTAATGTATAGTGATTGAAATATGCCGTGTCAGATAGTTTAGGATATGGCGGATCTAAATATATTAAATCTCCTTCTTGTGTTAAATTTTCAATGCTATCGTAATAGTCAAAGGATAAACTTGCTGATTGTAATTTAGTACTAACATCTCTTAAATGCTCAAGACTTGAAAAAGCTGGATTAGGTTTTCCAAATGGCACATTATATTTACCAGATTTATTAACTCTATATACTCCATTAAATGAAGTTCTATTTAAGAATATAAATCTGACTGCTTGTTCTAGGGTTTGATCTCCACTATATTTATTATAACTATTACGAATATTATAATAAACACATTCCTTTACAGGTGTTTTAAATTCCAATAATCCAGCAAATACTGAATCTGGATCATTTTTAATTTGTTGATAACAGTTTATAAGATTAGGATTTAAGTCGGATAAAAAAGATTGGTTAAAATCACTCTTTAAAAAAAATGAAGCTCCTCCTAAAAAAGGTTCAAAAAATCTTTCAATATTGATTAAATCCAAATTTGAAAAAATTTCATTTATTAAGTTTTGTTTACCGCCAGCCCATCTAATAAATGGCTTCAAGCTTTTATTTTCTTTTTTCAGATCTAAATTGATTTTTTCTTTCATATTTATTTCTCTGCAATACGCCAAACGTTTGTTTATAAAAAAAGTTGGGGGAAAACAGACGTGGATTTATCAGCCGCAACTTTGTGATTTTTAAAAGTAAATAATTTGGGGCAAACCAAAAGCAGCAATTTTTTTATTCGATGTGGGGAATAGTACTTTATAATCCATATATTATTTTTAATTCTTTGTAAAGTCTAACTTGAAATCCTTCTGAACCTCCTTGTCCAAATTCTCCGTTTTTAGAAAATAGATTCTTTGCGTCTTCTTCTGATAGTTTTGAGAAAATTGAATTACACTTCTCGAAGATTTCAATTTCTGAATTTAAGTGACGAACTAAAGGAAAAATATCTTTAATTAACCTAAAATATGCTCCCATTCCAGTTGTCTTACAAAGTATATAATCATATTTATATGCTGAATAAACTTCTTTTTCTTCTCTTGTTACTTTTTTAGGCCAACAGTCATTGTACTGTTTTTTTATAGACTTAAAATATGCATTAAGAAAAGTTGGAATAATTAGGAACTTTTCTCCATCATTTAAATAATTTTCATATAATTCAGTCCATACCCCTTTTCCTTTGAAATGAATTAATAATTTTTCTACAAAGAAAGCTTGTGAAAATAATCCGTAGCCTTTACCTAAAAGTTTTATCATTCCATTTAGAGGTGAATCTTCGCTATTTTGCATATGTAAAGCTGTAAAATGTGCTAATTGTATTTCATTCTTTTCTTTTACAGAAGATCCGAAAATATCATAATACAATGATTTATTTACAGGCTTTTGGTTAAAGTTTACATTTGCAAAGACTTCAGCTACTTGAAATGCATCATAGCCTAATAAAATAGTAGCTACGAATTGAAAGTTTAATATGTTTTCTTTTTTTTTAGAATCATTAGTTGATTCATAAAACCTTTTTAGTCCATAAAATCTATGTTGTCCATCTACAATTAGACAAATTCTATTTGTTTTTGGGATATATATTGAATTTATACCATTCTCATTTAAGACAAAACAACTTGATAAATTTTGAATATATAAATTTTCTATATCACTTTCTGATAAATCTGACGAATTGTTTTCATTTAGATCCAATGATAAAATTACTGAAGAAGGAAAAATAATATTTTGATTTTCATCATTAAATTCTTTATTCAAAAATTTATTTAGATCATTTAATTTTGAAGTATTCAAATGTCTTTGAAACTCTTCATCATCGTCAAATTTGATAGGGTAATTTAACTCTCCAAATGGATCAACCAAGCTTTCTTTTCTTTCAGTTAATCTATGTATAGTAAGTAGTTCTCTAAACGAAATTCTACCAGTATAAACCGCTCCTGATTTACTGTTTAATTGAAGAACTTCTAAAGCTGATATTTTTATAAAGTTATTCATATTATTTTTTGGAATATGGGTTTGTACTAGATTTAGGTGTTTCAATCTGTTGATTTAGTTCAGGTTTAGTTTTACCTCTTTTAATTGAAAATGAGTTTCGAGCATCTTCTGAAAATCTTTCTAAATTAAGTAGTTTTTGATTGATATCTGTAATTTCGTTATCATATCTTAAAGAACTTATATCATTTGCTTTCTTTTCAATTTTCCCATCAATTTGTTCAATCTCATCAGACAAATCTTCTTTTAGATTTTTTTTAATATTATTAATTGAAGTATATCCTAAAAATCCGAAAATGAATAGAATAACTGTTATTAAAGCACCAATAATACCATTTATCCATTCAAGTCTACCGAGAGCAGAATCATAATGTTTCTGTTTTTGATCTAATGTCTTTTCAAATAATTCATTGTATTCAGAATGAGTGATAGTTTGATTTAGTGTGTCATAGGAAATAACTCTCGATTCGTTCTGAATGATTGTATCTATTAGTTTTATAGTTTCTTTGACATATACGGTATCATAAACTTTAATTGTCTTGGATTCTAC
>JBEBRF010000086.1:0-10287 GCA_040394975.1 Aequorivita soesokkakensis | reverse complement strand
ATTTCCCTCAGCAATATCAGCAAATCCTATAAAAAGGTAAAAGCGGTTCAGGACATTTCTTTTGATGTAAATCCGGGCGAGCTCTTTGGCCTTATCGGGCCCGATGGCGCCGGGAAAACGACCATTTTCAGGATTTTGACCACACTGTTAATTCCTGATGAAGGTACTGCCACCGTTGCTGGATTTGATGTTGTAAAAGATTTTAAGGCTATTCGCAAGGCCGTAGGCTATATGCCCGGGCGGTTTTCGCTTTACCAGGATTTGACGGTGGAGGAAAACCTGACGTTTTTCGCCACTATTTTCGGGACGACGATTGAGGAGAACTACGATCTGATCGAGGATATTTACGTTCAAATAGAACCATTTAAAGATAGGCGCGCAGGAAAACTCTCCGGCGGGATGAAGCAAAAACTCGCCCTTTCCTGCGCCTTGATCCACAAACCGAGGGTGCTTTTTTTGGACGAACCCACGACCGGCGTTGACCCGGTTTCGCGAAAGGAATTTTGGGAAATGTTGAAACGTTTACAGAAAAAAGGGATTACCATTTTGGTCTCAACGCCCTATATGGACGAGGCGGCATTATGCGATAGGATTGCCTTGATACAGGGCGGCGAGATTTTGGAAATCGACACCCCCGAAGCCATTGTAAGCCAATTCCCGAAAACCATTTACAATGTGGGCGCAGATAATATGTACAAATTGATCCAATCGCTGCAGCAATACGAGCACGTGTACAGCGTCTTTCCGTTTGGCGAATTTGTACACTACACCGACAAGAGGGATTCATTTGAAATGGCCGATTTGCAATCCTATCTGGAAAAAGAAGGTCTGACAGATATCAACATTGAAGTAACACATCCGAACATTGAGGATGCTTTTATGGAATTAGCGCGCTAATGAAAGAAGAAAATGTAATAGAAGTCAATCAATTAACCAAAACATTTGGTGATTTCACAGCTGTAAACACAATCAGTTTTGAAGTCAAAAAAGGTGAAATCTTTGGGTTTTTGGGAGCGAACGGCGCAGGAAAAACCACGGCTATGAAAATGCTTATAGGAATCTCAAAGCCTTCCTCGGGTGAAGCTACCGTCGCGGGTTTTGATGTGTATTCCCAGCCGGAATCCATCAAGAAGAACATTGGCTACATGAGCCAGAAATTTGCGCTTTACGACGATTTAACCGTAAAGGAAAACATCACATTCTTTGGAGGCATCTATGGGTTGCCGAGAAAAAAAATAAGGGAGAAAAGGGAGCAATTGATTTCGGAATTGGGCTTGGAAAACATCAGCAACAAATTGGTGGGCTCCCTACCCTTGGGTTGGAAACAAAAGCTGTCGTTTTCGGTTTCGCTTTTACACGACCCCAAGATTGTTTTTCTGGATGAGCCCACGGGCGGTGTGGATCCCATTACGCGAAGACAGTTTTGGGAAATGATCTATAAAGCCGCGGACCAGGGTACCACTATTTTCGTAACCACGCATTACATGGACGAGGCCGAATACTGCGACCGCGTTTCCATTATGGTGGAAGGAAAAATTGAAGCTCTAGACACTCCGAAGAAACTGAAGGAACAATTTAAAGTTGATTCGATGAACGATGTGTTTTTGAAACTCGCTAGAAATATAGAATAGCATCCAGACCCCAAAGGTTTTGAAAACTTTTGGAGTTTATTACCCACAAAAAATGAAACGATTTATAGGTTTTATAAAAAAGGAATTTTACCACATCTTTCGGGATAGGCGGTCGTTGTTTATTCTTTTCGGGATGCCCATTGCGCAGATTTTGCTTTTTGGCTTCGCCATTACCAATGAAATAAACAATGTGGATATCGCCATTTTGGATCATTCAAAAGATGCTTCAACCGAAGAGATCATCAATAAGATCTCAGCTTCAAAATATTTCACCGTAAAACAAATTCTAACCCGGGAAGCCGATATAGAGACCGCCTTCAAAAAAGGAAAAATAAAAGCGGTACTGAATTTTGAAAAGCATTTCAGCAGAAATCTAATCAAGCAAAACCAGGCAACAATCCAGATTATTACCGATGCCACCGACCCCAACACGGCCAATTCCATCACCAATTACATAAATGCGATACTTCAAAATTATCAGCAGGAAAAAAACAGGGCGATAGTCGTGGAGTATCAGATAATTCCGCAGACACGGATGGTTTACAACCCCGAGCTAAAAAGTGTGTTTATGTTCGTCCCCGGCGTGATGACAATTATTTTGATGTTGGTTTCGGCAATGATGACCTCCATTTCCATCACCCGCGAAAAGGAATTAGGCACCATGGAGATCCTTTTGGTTTCACCCTTAAAACCTTTTCAGGTTATTATCGGGAAAGTGGTGCCGTATATTTTCCTATCGGTTATAAATGCAGCGGTCATCGTGCTTTTGAGCATTTTCATCTTTAAGATGCCACTGCAGGGAAGTCTGATTTTACTCGGCCTGGAGAGTGTGCTGTTTATTATCACTTCCCTTGCCTTGGGAATATTAATCTCCACCATCGCAGAAACGCAGCAATCGGCCATGATGATTTCGCTGATGGGCTTGATGTTGCCCGTGATATTGCTTTCCGGGTTTATTTTCCCCATTTCGAGCATGCCGGTGGCCCTTCAGCTAATCAGCAACATCATTCCCGCAAAATGGTTTATCATCATCATTAAAGGCATTATGCTGAAAGGGGTGGGAATGGCCTTTATTTGGAAGGAAACGCTGATCTTGATGGGGATGACGCTTTTCTTTATTGGCTTGAGTGTAAAGAAATATAAAATACGGCTGGAATAATGAAAACCATCGGCTATATAATACAAAAGGAATTCAAGCAGATCTTTAGAAACAAAGGGATGCTGCCCATTATATTTATCCTGCCCATCCTGCAATTGGTCATTCTCTCCAATGCGGCCACCTATGAGGTGAAAAACATCAAGTTTGCGTACGTAGATTACGACCGCACCTCAACCTCCCGTGCGCTTATTGAGAAATTTAACGCCTCTGCCTTTTTCAATGTTTTGACCGATTTCCCCTCGCAGGAAAAAGCCAGTGCTGCAATGCTTTCGGGCGAAGTGGATGTGGTAATGGAAATTCCGAACCATTTTGAACGAAATCTGCTAAAGAAAAAAACCGCAGATCTTTCCATAACCATAAATGCCATCGATGGCGCGGCGGCAGGGGTGGAAAGCGGTTACGTAAACCAGATTGTGCACAGTTTTAACAAAGATGTGAAAATGTCTATTATGAATATTTCGAAAAATGCTGTACAGCCCGTGTCTATTGAAAGTATTCCTTCGTTTTGGTATAATACAACATTGGATTATAAAACATTTATGGTGCCTGGAATTTTGGTGTTACTGGTAACGATGATAACTCTATTTCTCTCGGGGATGAACATTGTCCGCGAAAAAGAAATAGGCACTTTGGAACAAATTAATGTAACACCTATTCGCAAAAGTCAGTTTATTATCGGTAAACTTTTCCCCTTTTGGGTTATTGGAATAGGACTGCTGACCATTGGACTTATATTGGCAAAAGTAATTTTCAATACGCCCATGCTGGGCAGTTTAATACTACTTTACGCCTATACTTCTATTTATATTTTAGTAATCCTCGGGATGGGACTGCTTATTTCAAATTACACCGATACTCAACAGCAAGCCATGTTTATTGCTTGGTTTTTTGTGGTGATTTTTATTTTAATGAGCGGCTTGTTCACGCCAATAGAAAGCATGCCAAAATGGGCACAGATCGTTACCAATTTCAACCCAATAAAGTACTTTGTAGAGGTGGTGCGAATGGTATTGCTGAAAGGCTCGGGTTTTATGGATGTCCTGCCACAGCTGCTTAAAACCTTGCTGTATGCTATTATAATGAATGGATTGGCCGTTTGGAGTTATAAAAAAGTGAACTAATGGAAAAAGTGCCTAAATATCATTTGCAAAAAACCGAGTCCCCATTTTTAAAAGGGCCGCGTTCTAGGTTCAAAGAGCTATGGTTTACATTTAAAGTACAGTACAACTTCATAAAGGGATTTCGGAAAATGCATTTTATTGGGCCGTGTGTAACGGTCTATGGTTCTGCTCGGTTTGAACCAAATTCCGAACACTATAAAAATGCCGAAAAGATCGGTGCCGAACTTTCAAAATTGGGGTTTACCATCATGACCGGAGGCGGCCCAGGAATTATGGAAGCTGCTAACAAAGGAGCTTTTGAAGCAGGTGGCTATTCCGTAGGTGTAAATATTATTCTGCCCTTTGAGCAAAAACCCAACCCTTACTTGCACAAGTGGATAGACATTCCATACTTCTTTGTCCGTAAATTTTTATTGATGAAATATTCCTATGCCTATGTGGTCATGCCAGGTGGAATGGGCACTTTGGATGAACTCTTTGAAGCGATTACCTTGATTCAAACCAAGATAATCCAAAACTTTCCCATTGTAATTTTCGATTCGGAATACCACAAAGAACTTTGCCGCCACATACAATCAATGGCAGAAAACGAAAGTATTAGCCCAGAGGATATGAAACTGCTTTTTGTAACCGATTCGCCCGAAGAAGTAATAGAGCACGTAAAAATTCACGCTATTAAAAGATTTGGATTGGTTAAAAAACAATACAAACCAAAATGGTGGTATGGCGAAAACCGAAGGAAGTTTTAAAAATTTAGCAATGAAAAATAATAGAGTATTAAAATACAGTACCACAATTATACTAATTGCATTTGCATTACTTACCATATTTATGAGCAGCTCCGTATTATTCGATTGGTTTAGCATCCGTACAAAGGAGGGAAACTATGTGCCTTTTATTGTGAAAACAAATTTGACAATGGGCATTACATATTTAATTGCGGCTTATGGCTCTATAAAATCAAAAAAGTGGGCTTTTTGGCTAATGCTTTCCGCAGTTCTTGTACTTCTTTTCGCTTTTGTCGTATTTTATATCCATATCCAGTCCGGGGGGCTTTATGAAACCAAAACCATAAGCGCAATGACGTTTAGAATTGTGTTTACTCTACTAATGGCGGGACTTATCTATATTATTACAAATAAAAAAACATGATCCAACCATTCCACATAATATTGTTTCTTTTGTGGATGAATAGCACATTTGCCCAAAAACAAACCGATACCCTGCCAAGACTAAATCTTACCAAGATTGCCCACATAAACCAAAGCGATAGCTATATAACCTTTCCTACAGATATTGGCAATATAGAGCCGCTGATGTTCGAGGCCAACCTCAACCCCAATTTTGTGGTCAGAAAAAGGGCAGATTCAAGAATGATGATGGTCCTAACACCTCAGATTACCATTAGAATGTTTAATGAAGAGTCGTATCCTGTGAAAACGCCAAGCTATATTCCACAACTCTCTTTGTATTATCTCTTTGGCTACCCGGAATTGGCCCATCACACCACTATGTTTGCAAGAATAGCACATCATTCCAATGGCCAAGACGGTAATTTTTACAATAGCGATACTTCCATAAATTTACAATCTGGAAATTTTGCAACCAATTTTTTTGAAATAGGCTTTATTGACACTTCATACGGGGCCAAAGTAAACGCAGTAAAATTCTTTAAAAGTTCTTTGGAAATCCATCCCAAAAGCTGGATGCTTGACGAGTTACGAGGACAGTATAGCGGACTTAGATGGCACAATTCATTTTTTGTTTACAAACTTCCCTTGGATAGGGGTTTTTTCAGTGAGAAAAGAAAAGCCAACTTTTCTGTGAAAATTGAAACCACTTGGATGCTGGATAATATAAACGACTGGAAAACCTTTGATACAAACCGATTCAGTTGTGCTTTTACATATTACTACCATCCAAAATTTTTAGAAGATATTGGTTTCTTTATCAAATTTTATCATGGTTTGGATTATTACAATATTTATTTTGAACATCAACTGGACATTATTCGTTTCGGTTTAATGACTGAAATTTTACGATTTTGACTTGATTTATTATGAAAAATGAAAGTATAGAAATAAAAAAATTCAACGGAGAAATTGAAACATTCAATGTGGAAAAGTTGAAAACTTCGCTAAGGCGAAGCAAGGCCTCAGAAAGTGAAATAGAAGAAATTGTGGAACAAATAATGCCCACGCTATATGATGGCATGCCTTCCAAGGAAATCTACAAAAAAGCTTTTTCCCTTTTAAAGAAACACAATCGCACTTCAGCTTCTAAATACAGTTTGAAGCGCGCAATTCTAGATTTAGGCCCAACAGGCTATCCTTTTGAACAGTTGGTAAGTGCCCTGCTGAAGCATCACGGCTATAGCACGCAAGTTGGCATTATTATGCAGGGCGAATGCGTAACCCACGAAGTAGACGTTCTGGCCGAAAAAGATGGTAATACTTATACGGTTGAATGTAAATTTCATGCAGACCCCAAAGCCGTTAGCAATGTTAAAGTCCCGCTATACATAAACTCCAGGTTTTTGGATATTCAAAAATGTTGGAACAAAGACCCACAGAAAGCATCTCATTTAAAACAAGGTTGGCTGGTAACTAACACGCGCTTTTCAACCGATGCAATTGATTACGCCAAGTGTGTGGGGCTACATTTATTGAGTTGGGATTATCCCGAAAGCAACGGAATAAAACAAAACGTAGATAAGTTTGCCCTCTACCCCATCACCACTTTAACAACCTTGACCAAACACGAAAAACACCTTCTAATTGAAAAGAATATTATCCTCACCAAAGAACTTTATGAATCGTCCTTTTTACTTGATAAAATTGGTGTTTCGTCTGTGAGAAAAAATAGAGTTTTAAGTGAAATTAAAAAACTGTGCAATATATAATTTAATAGTCCTATGGAAGAAGAAATTAATATAGACGTCAAATCTGAAAAATTGAAGAAGTACGATTCGCGTGGCGTACAAACCTTATTTAAAACCCTTTCCCGAAACCATTACAATTTATTGAAAATGGTAGACAATAAGGCCAGAATAGTTCTTACGGTTAACTCAATCATCACTTCACTGCTCTTAGGATTGCTATTTGTGGCTCCAAAATCAGAAATGGCACCGTTAGATGTCGGCGTGCGAATATTAGTTGTCTGCAGTATGCTTTCGATGATTTTTGCATTGTTCAGTATGTTGCCATATCGGTATTTTGGATCAGCGTATAAACAGAGCGGATATAAAGGAACACTGTATGCCGAAAATTTTTCGAAATTATCCCTTTCCGAATTCAAAGTAGAATTTGAACGTATCATGATGAAAGGACAAAGCATCTATGACGAAATGATAGCCGATCTTTATTTTCTGGGCAAAAGTATCGCTCGAAAACAGCGGCTTCTTTATATTTCGGTTATTTTCTTTTTGATTGGGTTAGCAAGTGCAATCGTCTATTCACTTATCAACGGAGTGGTGGAATTTGCCTAATCAGGTTAAAGTGGAAGCTAAAAGGCTAATCTAGCCTTAAAAGGGCTGTGCAATTAAAAGTTCAAATGAGTTGACAGATCGTGCCCGTCTACTAAAATTATAGCTTTACAACTAGGTTAAAATCTATTTCAATCTCATCTTTTATAACTATCAACCCGAACATTTTTTTAGGAGGTTCTAAATTAAAATCATTTATGTCCAATTTTAGCTTGCCGAGAAAACGATTTAAAGGTGAAGAAAGAACGTCTATCGGAAAAGTGTATTCTTTTTTCTTCCCTGCAATGGTAATCTGGACGTACGCTGTGGCTTTTTCACCTTTGTTCAAGGTGATTTTGTTTAATTCCATGGTTATATTTGGATACTCCTTTGTGTTGAGCATGGCATGGAAATCTTTGTTTATAACTTTATTGCCACAATCAAAACCGCTGTTTTTTAAAGAAAGTACCGCATTCTTGAAAATGACATCATTCCCGTTTTTCCTATACACTACTTTCCTGCACTCTTCCAGGTAGATTGTATTGAAAACACATCCAAACTCGCTTATGTTGGTATCCCCTTTTATCGAAAGTTCACTGCTTGCAAGGATTTGAATGGTTTTTGCAACAAAATCATTTTGTGACCAACCTTTTAGGCTGGCTATAAAAACCAAACAGTATAGTCCAAAACGATTCATAATTCTCTAATTTATAAAGGTGGAGGAATGTTAGTTCCTCCACCTTTGTTTTATTGTTATTAACCGTTTAGAAACTGATAACAGCTTCAAATACAACTCCGTCAAACTTACCTCCATTTCTGATGTCAGTAGCATTGAAACCATCGTATTTTTGGTTTACATATTCTAATTTTGTCATAATATTCTTCGTCATAAACCAGCCAGCCGCAAGGTTAAATCGAGTGATGTCTACTTCTGTTCCACCGGCCATTTCGCCATCAACAAGATTGTATCGTCCCCCTACATATAAGTTTTCGTTATTCCCGAAGCGATAGATAAGTTCAGCAGCATATTGATTGAAACTTCTTGTTTCAAGTTCGGCATCCGCCTTACCTGTAGCCATTTCATAAGTTCCGAAGAATTCAAGTCCTTGGTATTTTACAAATGGATTTATCATAAATGATGTAAGTTCATTTCGCAATCCAGGATTGAATCTACCTGAAGTAAAATTACCTTTAGCAGTAGCTCCTTCTTCTTCCATCACAAAATAATATCTTGAACCGGCTCTATCTGCACTGTATAAATATGCGTTTGCACTTTTATTGGTGTGGTATACAGAACCTGTAAGTCTAAGTCTTAAATCATCATTAATATAATCGTCGTACCCTAGTTTAGCAACAATAGACGGATCTGTTTTTCCAGGGTTATCTACGCCTTGGTTCAATTTTCCGTTGGTTACTCCTAGCATACCAATAAAGCCACTTTTAAAGTAATAAACCTCTGCTCCTACTTCTGTGGTAAAAGCGTCCATTATAAGGTTACCAACAAATGGATTGTAAATAGCTAAGGCATTATCAGTTCTTCTGAAATGTGCATCACCATAGTTATTCTCCATATGGCCTATCTTGATTCTAACATTTTGCATCAAGTCCTCCATAAAACCTTCACTTACAAAATCTAGTTTGTCAATTTGAATATATCCTCCCTTAACATAAGGTTCTGGGTGGTGACGTGAAGACAAATAGGTTCTTAAGTGCATGGATATACCATCGTACAATTGCACATCAAGGTCTAGGTTTGCAGTAGGTAAGTTAAAATTATTACCTATTTCAATCAACGAAACTGGAAGTCCATCAGCATTTACAGGCGTACCTGTGCTTTCGTGGTCTATGGCTTGAAATTGAATTGCGAATGCTCCACCTATACGAACTTTCACCCCGTCAAAGGCAGTAGCAGTGTCTTTTTTGGCTTCAAATTGTTCAATTCCTCGTTGGTCTCGATATCTAAAATTATCTAAATCGCGAGCTTCGTTTTCCTGCGCAAGCGCTTGGAATCCAAACAGTATCAGTAATACTGTACTAAAATAATTAATTGCTTTTTTCATATTATTAGTTTTAAAATGGGGTTAGATTTATTATAAATTATTTTTTAAAATTTGATTCAAATTTGATGTCGAGCGCATCGCCTGTAGTAATTGTTCCAAACATTGCTGTTGGTGGATCCACTCCGAAATCGGTCATTTTAATAGTTTTACTTCCCGAAAGGGTTATTCTGGAGTCCCCATTCTTCAGTTCAAAAGTGAGGTCTATTGGTTTGGTGGCGCCAGCAATTGTTAGATTGCCCGTTACAGCCACTTTACAGCTATTACTGGCTGTGCAGTTTATACTCTTCACCTTTGTTAGCTTAAAGACAATCTGCTTATGCTTTCCTGTATTTAAAGCTTTATAAGTGTTCTTATCCATGGAACCCTTCCCGCTTTTTAAACTTTCGGCAATTACGGTGAAATCTAATTGCTCTATTTTAATGAGTTTCCCATTCTCAAATGCCGCCGAAAGCTTGCCGTGCTGGTTCTCTGCAGTAATCTGCCAATCGTGAATATTTGAAGTGCCATCTACTGTTAATGTAGAATTAGCATTGTCTAATTGATAGGTTTGAGCCACAGAAATTTGTGTAGAAAAAGCCATTACTATTAGGCTTGCAAATACTAGTTTTAATTGTTTTAGAGTTTTCATAATCTACCTTTTTAATTCTAAACAAAGATAAATTTTGCCTAACTGTTAAATTATGACGGATGTCAGTAAACACGTGTATTTGCGCTATATTGAAAGGAAAGATTTTCGAGATTTTCAACTACATTCGGTAGCTCCTATTAACACTGAAAAAGCCACAATACAAATGGTGGAAAACAGTTAAAGTTAGAATGTTTCTAAACTAAATAAACGTGGTTTTATACTAAT
>JBEBRF010000085.1:0-10346 GCA_040394975.1 Aequorivita soesokkakensis | reverse complement strand
GGTGTGAGAGGCGCACTCCGTCAGTTTATCTGGCGGAGCCGTCTACTCGATTAGGCAATCGTGCTTCTTTTTCGTCCGCTTGTTTGTCGGTCGTTTCTGTCGTGCGATGGGACAGACACACTCTTTGCCAAGCTTGGGTTATAGCGTTGGCTGGTGCGGCTTGGCAATGTGTGTGACTGTTGAGTGTTGGCATCATGCAGTTCCAGTTAAAACATTCCTAATAATTGCTTTCCCCATCAAGCTTATAATTCCTCCTCTCTCTATGTAAATCGGGTCTTCTAATTTCTCCCACATATTCCGCTTTATATATCCGTTTTTCACTTCTCCTTTGACTTTAGGTTCAGCAGTTGTTTTTAGATAGCTATCATTTTTCCGGTTATCAATTATCCTTCTTTTAATATCGTATTGATTTGAAACCTCTTCACATATTTCTCTTATCACGATCGCATCTTCTTTTGGAATTTGATACTTCTGTTCAATATCCTTTAAGGCCTGTTCAATAGTGGTTCTGGGCGGTGTGTTTCCTCCATTTCCTTGCTTTAGTCCTGTTTTTTTTGGGTCCTTTACAACGGTCATGTTTGTTTTCTGGCCATGATATTTAACCGCTCCTTTACTTAGTGCTACATTTTTAAGAAGCTGGGTAAGTTCTGAGGTTTTACCTCTTTTAATCAGAGTGTTTGCCATTGCCTCCGCAAAGACAATAAACTCATGTAGTTGATAATCCAGTGAATAAAACTGAGCAATGAAGTAATAAAGCTTTGTATATCGTCTCAGTAAACCGATGTAGTTTTTTTGATCTTCAATGTTGGGAAGTGCTTTTTTAAAAATTTCTCTATAGTTCTGATTGATATTGCTCAACAATGCATCTGCCGTGGATTCTCCTTTTTTCGCCTCAGTTTCGGCTTCTACATATGCTTTGATGTAAGTTTCGATTTCATCCTCACTGAATACTTCCAGTTCATCAATTGCATCATACACCTGCTGCAACAATTCTTTTTTGGGTTCAGATTCTTTGTAGGGAGTGCCCTTTCTGTGTTTATTGAATGCCTCAAAAATATTGGTAGAGTTATTCGTAAAATCAACTACAAGAATATCGGCTTGCTCTTTGTCGGGATGCTTTCTGTTCAATCTTGAAACGGTCTGAATTGCATTGACACCATTTACTACTTTATCCAAAAACATGGCTGCCAAAAGTGGCTGATCGAAACCAGTTTGAAATTTGTTCGCAACAACCAGTATTCTGTATTCATCCGTGTCGAATACTTCTTCTATTACTTTCCCGGAATGTATAGTGTCTAATTCATTGATCTTTATTTCCTCAACGGATTCATTTGTAATGGGGTCGGTATAATCACTAAATGCAAACAGCACTTTGAATGGCAGATCCCTTTCTTCAATGATTACTTTTAGGTTTTCAAAGTACTTCAAACCTGCAGGGCGAGAAGAAGCAACAACCATCGCTTTCCCTTTTCCATTGATTGTATTGGCAACTTTTTCTACAAACAGATTGACAATAACTTCACTTTTATACTGGATAAGTCCGTCATCGTTGTAAGCAATATTTTTAAGTAGTTTACTTACTATTCCTATTGGAAAGTCCTTTTCAGGAAGCGTCTCTTTCACTTTCAGATTATAGAGCGTTTCATACGATATGATGTTCTGAGCAACATCAAGTATATAGCCTTCCTGAATGGCTTCTTCTTCTGTATATACGTCAAATGGTTCCCCAAAGAAGGCTAAGGTTTTTGGGGTTGTGGTAGCTGTAAATGCAACAAATACTTGATTTGAAGTATCCAGCTTTTTCAATTTGTCGGTGATTTCATCAGTACCTGATGTTTCATCTTCTTCTTGTTCTGCTTCCTCACCATCTTTGGTGAAAAACTTACGGAGGGTCAACGCCATTTTACCTTCTTGTGATCGGTGGGCTTCATCGATTAGAAAGGCGACTTTTCTCTTTTTTAATTCTTCACTTTCCTGAATTTTGTCTTGAATGTGACTGAATTTATGGATGGTTGAAACAATGATGTCACGATCTTTATCTAAGAATTTAGCTAAGTCACCTGCTCGCTTACTAAAGTTTATTTTTCTGCCTAGGTGGGAGAACAATTCCAAATCATCCTTCACGTTTTTATCCAGGCTGATTCTGTCCGTTAAGATGACTATGTTATCAAATACCTTCTGGTTGTCTTCTGTGTACAGACTGTCTAACATGTCTGCCATCCATGCGATAGTTAGCGTTTTACCTGCACCTGCTGAATGATTGATTAGGTATTTTTTTCCAAGTGTTTTGTGTTCGTTGGCATACTGCTGAACGTCTTGTGCAACACCTTTACTTGCTCTTAGCTGATGATACCTTGGAAAAATGGTAAAGGACGAAATGCTGATGACTTCACCATCTTCTGTGATTTTTTCTTCTGCCGGAACGAAAACCAAATAGTGTTCTAAATATTTTGCGATGTTCTCCTTTGATAGGGCATGGCGGTACAAATGCTCAACTGGATATTCGCCTTCTGTTTCTGATTTATTAACGAGTTGTGCATTGAACCACCTGAAATTCTTTTCGGAATTTGGATCTGTAGCCACTTTTACTTCTGTATTGCTGCTCGCTACATACAGGAATGGCAGCTTGTATAGGTTGTTTGATAGATCTCTCGGTAAATAGCTTTCGTAAATCGCATCTTCACAGTTCTGTCCTTCATCTTCATGCTTTAATTCAATAACGATGATGGGCAACCCATTGAGCCAAATCACCAAATCAATGCGTTCTTCGGTGAGTGTATGGTAACGATACTCTTTTTTGAAAGCGAAAATATTTTTCTGGAAATTCTCTTCCTGTAACTTTGTGGTGTTTGACCTTGGCTTGGGTTTATAAAGTTCTATTTGAGTACCTTTTACTATCAGGCCGTCTCTCATGATCAACCATAATTTTTTCTTTGCCAGTTCATCTTTTAGCGCCTTAATTATTTCCTTGTTGGTGTCCGTTTTGTAGTTTTCTTCAATCTCGGCATATTTATCGGCTTGTGTAGCTGTAATGAATGCAATCAAGTCTTTTTCGATGATATGGTATTCCTTATCATCAAAATCATCTTTGAACAACACCTTGTATTCATGCTCTTCTTCTAAAAAAGCACAAATGTGGTCTTGAAATAATATTTCTTTATTGCTCGGCATTAATTTTCAATTTCTTCAGTTTCTTCAATATCCTCATATTGTTCTAAAGGTTCTTCTGATTTTTGACTGATAATTCTTTTTCCTAATTCGTCACTTATCGCTTTGATGCGATTTTCAAAAAACTTTCCATAGTCGTCATTCCAAATCCCGAATTCTTCCAAATCACCAATTAAATGAGTTTTCATAGTGTCTTCTAATTGGGTGTTTTGATCTTTAAAAGTGGTCATATAAACCGATGGGGCTTTTGCTCTGATTTTGTTTTTATTTAGAAAACCATCCACTATGGTAATGTTAGCAATATGATTCACTTGCCAGCCTTCCCACTCAGGTTGATTCTTACGCATAAATGCTTTTGGGAAAAAGTGGTGATAGTTTTTTGACGTGGCGATCTTCAACCAGCTGTTATCGATGTTTACGTCCAAGTGATTATCAAATGACTTGGGTTTGTGCATAGCGAACAAGCATAAAATAGCTTTTATGAATGAACGACCTGTTCCAAAGTATCCTTGGTTGCGAATAAATTCAGGTGAGTAATCGACAGCCCACTCATATTTTGGCTGTTCCTCAATCAGTATTTTATCAATCTTATCTATATCTTGAACTAACTTGCTTTCAACAGAAGATGAATACCTGAAACCAATCGAAACCCTCCAAAAGAAGTCGATCAAAAGACGTAGTTTTTCTCCTGTTGGATTATTGGGGTGATGATGGAAGAAATAGGCAAAAGGAACTACCAAGGTATTGTAGGGAAGTAAACGCGAAACAGGAATACCATAACTTCTGAAAAAATCTACACTGCTTTTTATAGCACTTACAGCATCATCCCAAGTATCGATAAAGTCTTGCTTGTCGAGTTTTAAAATAGTTTTGCGCTTGCACTCTCTGGCAAGCATCAGTGATATGAGTTGTAAAACATTGGCTGATGAAATAGTGTCATATTTGGATGGTTCTAAATCATCAATGAGTTCTTGAAACTTTTCGTACAAATCAAAATCTCTTTGAGGATCGTAGGTTTTAGCCACCATGATTTCAAATAGTGACAAGTCCTTACCGCCCACATTCAGGCGGGTAAACACTTCTGTTGCCACATCTATTTCAGCATCTTTCAGATTGATGCCTTTAAACTGATAGCCCTGAAGAATTTCTTTGTACTGATCTATTTTGTCATGGAATTGCTCGGGATAACTGTTGTATATCACCTTTCCTTTTTCAAACATCAAATCGGTGAGTTTGATGGTGGTGCCTTCTGCTTTGCCAGAAATGTCCACTATAACAATGTTTTCATCGCCTTCGGCACTCAAATCGACATAGATTTTAGAATAGTCCTCCTTTTTGCCATTGTCTCTTTCTATGGTTTCGCCTTTTAATGCAGCAAAAAGGGAAGTAATGCGCTGCTGGCCGTCAAGTACATAGTTTACAAACTCGCCATCTTTTGGCTCGGGAAGTTCGATATTTCCCACATTGCGGATAGATCGCAAGCGTTCATTGGTACGCCAGTAAATAAAGGTGCCAATGGGATATCCTTTTAAAATACTATCAATCAATCGGGCGGATAAGCCCAACTCCCAAACAAACTGACGTTGAAACTGCGGGATTTTGATTTGCCCTGTTTCAATCTCATTGAGCAGTGTGGTGTATTTTTTATCTCCGTTTTCTAATGTTGCCATCTTATGCGTTTATTTCTTGTATTGTACTTGTTGCCACATCCGCCACCTGCTTCTTGCCCGTTACACATTCTTGAATCAGACTTTTGCGGTAGGATTGGAGGGTGGTGATTTGGTTGATTACCTTGTGCTTAAGTAAATCGACTTTCTCACTTAATTCATCTAATTGTTTGACGATGATCGTTTGTTCTTCTGGCGATGGGATTGGAAGATTGACCATGGCTAATTGAGTGTTCCAATTTACTCTTGGCATTTTAGCTCCATAAGACATGGAATTACACAAGTCAATAAACCATTTAGATCCAACAACGTATTTGAGGAATTTACCATTAATTCTATTCGGCTTAAAAGCAAGAATTTCGCCTGTACATTTACCATCAAACTCTGCGTAATGATACTTTTCTAAGTATGGTCTTAACTTTCCAAAAAGAACATCACCTTCATAGAATAGAGTAACTTTACTTTCAACTTCGAGTGTGTCCCTTTTTCCTAAAATATTCCCAGTTCCCTGCTCTATATCTTCTAACTCTAAATAGTCAAGCAGTTCACTCTTTTCATTTGTTTTTTGATCCCTCTGCGTTGCGACATCTTTAAATCTGTCTATTGACCACCCTTTTTTTATTTTGGGGAGGTATGAAAGTCCAGTATTACAGATTTCAGGATTGGGCTCATTTCCAAAACACACCAATTCATCTATCTTAGATTTCCGAACATCTTTAATCTTCCTCATCTGCTCTTCTTTTATGGCAATAATGCGGTCGATGCGGGCACAGGCTTTGTCTAAGTAATCGGCAATGGCTTTTTGCTCGGGGAGTGGGGGGAAGGCGACTTTTGAATTAAGATAATAAGTCACATTCAGGTTTTGAATACCTGTTGTTTGTTGTACAAACGGAAAATTAAGATCACAACTGTATAGAAATGAAAAGATGTAGTTTGCAAATCTTAAATCCATCGTATTATCGAATTCAATCTTCGCCATAAAATTTGAACAAATGGCATTAAAATCAATCCCAATTGGGTATCCAACACGTCCTACTAATTGTTTTTCTCCGCCTCCTGATTTCTCAATGATCAAACATCTTTCGTCAACTTTTCGGGATTTAAATGAGCCATTCTTAATTTTTCGAATGGTTAGGTCTTCAAATTTGAAATAGATGTCATCTAAATCTGCGACTCGAAGCACAACTACATTTTCACCTTCGGTTTCACTATCAGGATCATTGCCCCAATCGCCACCAACAACAGCCGTGGTTTTATCTTTAATCCGATCAATTTTCCAATGCTCCGGAATGTCACCCAGCCATTCAATACCGCTATTTTTATAGGAATACTGCTGCATTACAAGGATCTGATTTCGTTCAACAAAGTTTCTGCTTCTTCTTCTAGTTTCCAGAACTGTTCTATAAGCTTATCGCTGCTTTCAGGTTCTTGGTATTTGTAGAAGTACTTGTTCGGCAGTATTTCATAACCCAACTGCTCGTATTCCTGCCAGCGGATAATTTCATAATCAATCTCCTTCGCTAAAAAGGCATTGATGTAGGCTTCTTTATCGGTGGCTGTTTTATCAAAGGGTATGTATTCATTATCCACAATGTAATGGCGGTGGTGAAAAGTAGCGGTAGTTTTCTGCGCTTTAAACCAAGATTTGATGTCCTTTGCTGCTTTATCTTTTAACTGTGGTACTTGCTTTTTCAGCTTTTCGGCCACCAAAGTTTCAAAGGCTTTGCTGCCATCAAATGGTACTTCAAGTTTGATGATTTCACCTTCTTTAAATGGAGAAGCAATTTCCAGATAGAAGGTCATGTCGCCATACAATGCTAATCGTTTGTTGGCATTGCCATTGTTGATCTGTACATCAAAAGGTTCGGTAACCCACATTTGCTCACCGTTTTCATCTTCCTGCCAAAACACCACTTCCACTTTGTGGAAAGCAAAATCCGTTCGGTCAAATAGCTTGGTGTATTCGGTTTCCTTCCAATCATTGAATTGCTCATCAATCCATTTGCGATGAGTATCGGTGATGCGATTTCGTTTGTTTCCAAAAGATTTGGGTTCTTTTTCAAATTGCTCACGGGCATTGATAATCAGCACCTTGTTTTTCTTACGAGCAGGTTTGTTGTTGTTAAGCAACCAGATGTAGGTGTAAATACCCGTGTTGTAAAACATTTGATCGGGCAACATCACAATGGTATCTAGCAAATCACTTTCAATGATGTGTCTGCGGATTTCGCTCTCACCTTGTGTGGCATCTCCGTTGCTTAGCGGTGATCCGTTGAAAAGAATAGCTATTTTAGAACCTCCTTGCTCAACAGATTTCATTTTTTCAATCATGGTGAGCAAAAACAACAAAGAACCATCATTGCTTGGCGACATTCCCCAGCGAAACCTTGTGGTTTTAAATCGTTCTACATCTGCTTTGTAAGGACTCCAATCCACACCGAAAGGTGGATTTGAAAGCATATAATCGAAATGAGAACCTGCATGTTGGTCTCCATCGTCTTCCACACTTTCAATGTGGGGAATAAGTGAATTACCATGGGTAATATTGATATGTGCTTCGCCTTTCAGGATCATGTCCGCTTTACACACCGCATAGTTTTGCGCCAATAATTCCTGTCCATTTAGTAAAATTAAATCTTCCACATTTTTAGCCTGCTCTTCATTTTCGGCTTTGTCTAAAATGTGTTCTTTGGCTACAGAAAGCATACCGCCTGTTCCGCAAGCAGGGTCATAAATGGAGATAGCTTGTTTGGCTGTTTTTGGGTCAAAGTCAATTTCCATCAAATCCACCATAATTCGGATTATCTCTCTCGGGGTAAAGTGCTCTCCGGTATCTTTGGCATCATCCTGTGAGAAGCGTTGCAACAACTCTTCATACACGTAACCCATTTCAATATTTGATAATCGTTCGGGGCTAAAATCTTCTTCTGCAGCAAACTGAATAATACTTGATAAACGTTTTTCCTTAACCATTTTGGTTACCGTCTGCCTGTATTCAAACTTGTCAATGATTTCATCGATGTTGTCGGAAAAGCTATTGAGGTAGTCACGAAAATTTGCTTCCACCTGTGAAGCACTTTCTTTCAAAATGCTTTTTAAAGTCCAGTTGCTTTTGTTGTAAAAGGTGAGCGTTGATTCCTGAATTTTTACTCTTTTTTGGAGCGTAGCATCATCAATACCGGGTGTTTGCTTTTTGATTTCTTCGGCAATCTCTTCTCGTTTCTTAATCAAAACGCATTCAATCCTGCGTATCATCACCATAGGCAGAATCACCGTTGGGTAATCTTTCGCCTTAAACTTTCCTCTCAGTTTAATCGCACCTTTCCAAATCTCGTTGGTCAGGTTTTCTAACTTTTCTTTATTCAGCATCTATTTCTTTAATCGTTTGTTCATAATTTCTTTTCTGTCGAGCGTTGGCAAAATTCAAGCTCTTTTGGTTTTTTGTTTGGGCTTTGCGTGTCGGCAAAAACCAAATGTGCTTGAATGTGCGTTGGCTCTTTTAGCATGTTGCCTAACGTTTAGTATAACCGCAGTTACGGGATTAAATTTAATGTTTTTCGGCTAAGTACCGACGGTAGCAATTACGCGTGGATTCGGACGCAGTCGAAGCCGCCGTAATTGCGGTTATACATTGTTGTGCATAGTGTTCTCTTTTCGGTTGTTGTAATTCAGCCCTGTTTTAAATCCGCTATATGCTAATGAAACAAGTAAGAATATTTGAATAAATAAAAATAATACAAAAAGGAAAATATATTCAGACGAGCTACTATCTAAAATTCCGCTTTTATCAGCAGTATTTTCTATTACTCCTGACGAACGAGCAAATGATTTTATAAGTGAAAAAAGCCCAACAATTGACATATTCATAAAAAAGTTAGCAATCATAAAAAATAGGTTTGCCGTTATATTTTTAAATCTACTTCTCAACATTCGAAATAGATACACAAAGAAAAAAGACAGTTTAATAATCAATAAAGACAGTTCTTTTTTCTCAACTACAAAATACGTATCGTGAATATTGATGTCAGTCTTCGATGTTGAATTGAAACAATCAAGTCCGAGTAGAATCAGGCATACTATTATTGAAATTCCAAATGTTCCAATCAGCCAATAAATTTCTTTTTTTTTCAAATCTAGGTCAGTTTTTTTATCAGTTTGGATATATTTCGTAATTCATTCAGACGTATTTTTCTCGTTTGCAGAATGTTTTTTTACATTATGCACAACGGTTCGCAGCCGATGCCCTCGGCACAATCTTTAAATTAAATAGTTTTTAAAGGTAAGAATAGTTTGGTTTAAATTAATATTTTCAACGAAGTAAGAACTTGTGCTGGGGCATGGGTGCTGTTAGCAGAAGTAATTTTTTCAATGCCTTTAATTTGTTTCAATAATAAAAATGAATCCTTTTAATATTTCTACCTTTTGTGGTATTGACTTGTCGTCAATCAAGTTTGTTAATATAGGCATGGTAAATCCATCAACGTTGTTCAAAAATGTTTCAAGATAACTTGATTTGATGGCATATCCCGCTGCATCAGCAATGGCAGACTTTGCATATATTACACCAATCAGGTTACCATCTTCGTCGATTAGCGGTCCACCGCTATTTCCAGGATTTATTGCGGCTGATATTTGGAATTTACTTACATCTCCTTGAGCACCACTCTTAGCACTAATAATACCTTCAGTTATTTTTATTTCTTCACCCATTGTTTCAGTTTGTGGAAATCCTAATGCATACACTTTCTCTGCTTGTACAACACCATTTGATCTAATTGCAAACGGAGGGTTTTCAAATTTCACATTCTTGTTAATAATTTTAATCAGTGCTAAATCGTTAGCACGGTCTGAGGCAATAACTGTAGCTCCATATTTTGTAATAAAGTCTCCATCGATTCCTTTAATTGTAATCTCTTTTGCATTTTCAATACAATGAAAGTTTGTTATAAAGTAACCATTGCTACTAATTAAAAAGCACGTTCCTTGTCCTTTTCCATCGTTTTTTGCAATGTCTTTTAATGAATTTCTGTTGATTGGAAAATCAAGGTTTTCCTCTCTTTTGGTAAAACTTTTAGGTTTATCAAGAATTTGAAGAACATCTTCTTTTTTTACTTCTGAAAACTTCCCTAAGTTGAGATACACATAATATTCATTTCCTCTTGTAATATTAAGGTTACAATAATTGGTTTTCCCTCCAATATATTCTGCTCCTATTGAAATTTCACCATCTGAATATATTTTATATTGAACAACTCCTCCTACAGGTAATCCAAACTTTTGTTGATTTTCAAATTGGATATAACTTGCTACCGCAGAATTCATAAAGCTTTTTGTCCTTATCAAGTAGATGGTGGAATGGGGTAAATCATTGTCATTCTGACCAAATGCCAATGCTGTCATTAAGATTAATAAAAAGGTGCTAATTAGATTTTTCATATTTGAGTTTCTATTTTATTATTCTGACTAACGTTCCTGTTATTTATTCATAATCAATTACTTATAAATCCCAGA
>JBEBRF010000084.1:0-10389 GCA_040394975.1 Aequorivita soesokkakensis | reverse complement strand
CCCGCCTCGAGTACAAAAAAAGCTTCCTGAAAAGGGAGCTTTTATTTTTGGGTATAAAAAAACCCCCTTCATCTTGAGGGGGTTTTTAATTTTCTAAAAGAAAATTCTTATTGACCGTCAGTAGCGTCTTCTATAGCTTCTTGAGTTTCCTCAGCAGCGTTCTCGATAGCCTCGCCAGTTTCCTCAGCAGCTTCTTCGATAGCGTCACCTGTGTTGTCTAAAGCTTCTTCTACCTCGTTAGTAGTAGTTTCAGCTGTTTCGTCAACTTTTACTTCGGTAGTCTCTCTGCAAGAGTAAACTGAAAATACTAATGCAAGAGCAGCTAGTGATAAAAAGATTTTTTTCATTGGTGAAATAGATTAGTGATTAATAGTGGGCAAAAGTAATTAAAATTTTGATTGCTTATCATTTATACGATATTTTTTTAGGATAATACCAAATTATTTTTTAAGGAAAAATTCCATTATATTTTTTGGAATATTTCCAAAATAGATTATTTTTATTTCATGAAAAACACTATACCAATTGAAGCCGCCCGTTTTAAGGGCTTCCGTGAAGAGCTTGGGTTTACCCAGCAAGCATTTGCCCAATTGATGGGCGCGGGCGCGACTACCGCCGATATTGAAAGGGGGAAAACTAAAATCACCGGAAAAATCGTGATGGAGCTGATGGCCCAGTTCAATATCAACCCATTGTGGTTGTATGGCCAAAGCGTTGAAAAATACATGAATTCATATACCGGTGACATAAGCCCAAAAGTGGTTACTATAGACTCATCGGGCGCGGAGAGCATTCTATTGGTGAATCAAAAAGCGGCCGCCGGCTATCCTGGGAACATACAGGATTTGGGATGGTACCAAAGTTTGCCGGCCTTTAATATTCCCTTGCCTGAATATAGAAACGCCACTTATCGGGGCTTTCAAGTTGAGGGTGACAGCATGTTGCCAAACATAAAGCCCAAAGAGTGGGTTCTTGGTCGCGCCGTCCCGAACATTACCGAGGCTACTGACAGCAAGATTTATATTGTGGTTTTAAAGGATGCCGTCTTGGTCAAAAAACTTCAAAAAAGCCCCAGTAACCTAAATAATATTAAGCTTATATCATTGAATCCGGAATATTTGCCGATTGAAGTAAAGGTGGGCGATATTCAAGAACTTTGGCTGGTAAATAGTAAGTTGAGTTTTGGGGTTGAGGATTCTTCTGAAAACAATCTTCTTCGGCAATTGCAACAATCTATGGAGGAATTAAAAGGCCAGATAAATAGTCTAAAATAAAAAAGAGGAAGGTTTTTGGTAAACGTTCCTCTTTTCTTTCAATAAAAAATAAAGAATTACTCTTTATCCTTTACTTTAATTTTCACGTTGCCTTCGTCGTCCGTTTTTATTTTGGCTTTTTCGTCTTCGGTTTCCATTTTAATTTTGTCACCGTCTTCCTTGATTTTTACATCTGCGCCCTTATCACGCATTTCTTCAATCACTTCTTCCTGCTGTGTTTTCTGCTCCCGGCACGAAGTGAGGGAAACAGTCAAGAAACCAGCAAATAAGGCAATAAATGTTAACTTTTTCATGCTTTCTGTTTTTATAGGGTTAGTGTAATTTTATTTTTCGTCGTTTCCGATCTCTTCAATTTTCTTGTCTATTTCTTCGTTTACTTCTTTATCTATTTCTTTGGCGGTTCGTTCCAAAATGCCTTCTCGGTCAGTTTCGGGGGTCTCTACTTTAACCTCAACTTCGCGGATTACCTCCCGGGTTTCCGTTTTTGTATCTCGACAAGAGAGCACAGTTATCGAAACGGCTGCAATAAACAAAATGAATAATCTTTTCATAGTGGAAATATTTTTCGGTTTCATCAAAAGTATGGCATTTGGGCATAGGGAATTAACAATTAAATCCCAAAAAAAGTGAAAATTATACTAATATGACAAAATAATACTGAAGACGAATGTGGAAGAAAATGCTATTGAAAATTTTATTTGGATTGAAGGTAGGCCATTATTTTGGAGGTGGCCCCAGTATTTTTATTGACGAAATGTTCCGAAATCATCCCAGTTTTGTTTCTGAAATTTTCATTTGAGATCAATTTGCTGATAACGGCAGTGCATTCCGCGGCATTCTTTACCGAAAAAAGTCCCGCCAAATCCCGCAGTCTTACAGCCTCCGGAAATTCTTCATAATTTTTCCCAATAACAATAGGAACGCCAAAAGTAGCCGGCTCCAAAATATTGTGAAGCCCCGTTTTTCCCATTGCCCCGCCCACATACGCAATATCGGCATAACTGTACAATTTTGTCAAAAGCCCGATGCAATCTATAATCATTACCGAATATTCAGAAATATTCACTTCATCTTTTTGTGAATGAAGCAATGTTTTTTTGATAATCTTTTCTCTGAAAATTTCAATTTTATCACTTTCAATTTTATGTGGCGCAATGATGAATTTTACATTTTCGGGGGAGGAATTTATATAATCCAGAAGCACAATTTCATCTTCGGGCCACGTACTTCCGCAAACAATGCAAAGCGAATTTCCTTTGAAATCCTCCGCAAATTTTAATGAATTATCCATTTCAATTTGGTGCGAAACCCGATCAAAACGCGTGTCACCGCTCACAGTTATATTTTTGAAACCGAAACTTTTCAAAAGCACTTCGGAATTTTCATCCTGTACAAAAAAATGTTTAAACGTAGTTAGCGCCTTTCGCATAAAACCCCCATAACTTTTGAAGAAAATTTGCTTTTCCCGGAAAACCCCCGAAATCAAAAATGTCGGGATATTCTTTTTTTTGAGCTCGAAAAGATAATTGGGCCAAAATTCATATTTCACAAAAAATGCGATCGATGGATGAATTGCTGAAACGAATTTATCAGCATTTGAAGAAGTATCCATCGGCAAATAAACAACCGCATCGGCGAGTTTTGTGTTCTTCTTTATTTCAAATCCCGAGGGCGAAAAAAAACTGACCACTATTTTATGATCGGATTTTAGTTTTTTTATCTCTTCCATAATCGGGACGCCTTGCTCAAATTCGCCCAAGGAAGCGCAATGAAACCAAATGGTTTTATCTTCCGGAGAAATTTTTTGCTGAAGAATTTCAAAAACTTCCTTTCTGCCGTCAACAAAAAGTTTCATTTTTTTGCTGAAAAGCGCCACAATCCCTAAACCGAAGGAGGCCAAATGAATCAACAAATTGTAGATTGTGTGCATACAAAGCAAAAATACCAAATTTCAAGTACCAAATTCCAAATAGCTGACTCAATAACTTTGTAACCGAATAACCCAATAACCCAATAACTTCAACACAAACAAATATCATTTTTGTAATTTTACCGAATTCAATATTATTTCCAAAGAATGAAAAAAATACAAATGGTCGACCTTAAAGGTCAGTATGAAAATATAAAAGAGCGCGTGGACAGCTCAATAATGAACGTGATTGAAACCACGGCTTTTATAAATGGGCCGGAGGTCCACGAATTTCAAAAGGAACTTGAAAATTATTTAAGTGTAAAACACGTAATTCCCTGCGCAAATGGTACTGATGCCTTGCAAATAGCGATGATGGGACTTGGCTTAAAGCCCGGCGATGAAGTGATTACTGCCGATTTCACATTTGCCGCAACCGTTGAAGTGATCGCGCTTCTGCAATTAACCCCCGTTTTGGTTGATGTTGACCCAATTGATTTCAACATAGATATTGAAGCAATAAAAAGCGCGATTACCCCAAAAACCAAAGCAATTGTTCCCGTACATCTTTTCGGGCTTGTAGCGAATATGGATGAAATTATGGCCATTGCAAAAGAGCACAATTTATATGTAATTGAAGATAACGCCCAAGGAATTGGCGCCAATTATATTTCAAAAGACGGTTTAAAGAAAAAAACCGGAACCATTGGCCACGTGGCTTCCACTTCTTTTTTTCCTTCGAAAAATTTGGGATGTTATGGGGATGGCGGGGCAATTTTTACGAATGATGATGATTTGGCGCACACCATCCGCGGCATCGTAAACCACGGCATGTACGTGCGTTACCATCACGATGTTGTGGGCGTAAATTCAAGATTGGATTCCATGCAAGCTGCTGTGCTTCGGGCAAAACTTCCACATTTGGATGATTATAACAAGGCGCGGATTGAAGCGGCGAATAAATATTCTGAAGCATTCAGAAACATCGAAAATATTGAAATTCCCGGCGGTTTTGATGCGGAAAAAAACCTTTCGGAAAGAACCCACGTTTTTCATCAATACACATTAAAAATTAAAAATACAGACCGCGACGCATTGGTGAACCATTTAAACGAAAAGGGAATTCCGTGCGGAGTTTATTATCCCATTCCGCTGCATCTTCAAAAAGCTTACAAAGATGAACGGTATAAAGAGGAAGATTTTACGGTCACAAATAGGTTGATAAAAGAAGTAATTTCATTACCAATGCACACGGAATTGGATGATGAACAAATAAAATATATTACAGAAACTATTATAAATTTCGTTGCCAAATAATGAAAAAAATCCTCGTTACCGGCGGCTTGGGCTACATTGGCTCCCACACCGTTGTTGAACTTCAAAACTCGGGTTATCAGGTCATCATTATTGATAATCTCTCCAATTCCTCCATTGATGTTTTGGAAGGAATAACCAATATTTCAAAAACGCCTCCCGCTTTTGAAAGGCTCGACCTTCGTATAAAAGCAGATGTTGCTGATTTTTTCAAAAGAAACCAAGATATTGAAGGAATCATCCATTTTGCGGCCAGTAAAGCAGTTGGCGAAAGCGTTGAAAATCCGTTGCTTTATTATGAAAATAATCTGAACACGCTAATCTATTTGCTTCAGGAATGTAACGCTTACGGGATTAAAAACTTTATTTTCAGTTCGTCGTGCACGGTTTATGGTGAACCGGATTCGTTGCCAATTACCGAAAATGCGCCGGTGAAAGAAGCGACTTCGCCTTATGGAAATACCAAACAGATCAGCGAGGAAATATTGAAGGATACTTGTTCGGTTTCGTCATTGAAATCAATTGCACTTCGTTATTTCAACCCAATTGGTGCGCACGAAACCGCTGAAATTGGGGAACTTCCTGTTGGCGTTCCGCAGAATTTGGTCCCATTTATCACACAAACCGCAGCGGGATTGCGAAAGGAACTTTCAGTTTTCGGCGATGATTACCCAACAGAAGATGGCAGTTGCGTACGCGATTATATTCATGTTGTGGATTTGGCAAAGGCACACGTAATTGCTTTGGAACGCTTGCTTTCCAATAAAAATGATGCTTCGGCTCCGCTCAGCAACCATAATTTTGAGGTTTTCAATTTGGGCACCGGGCGTGGCAGTTCGGTTTTGGAGGTTGTAAATTCCTTCGAAAAAACAACCGGCGAAAAATTGAATTATAAAATTGTTGCACGCCGTCCCGGGGATGTAATTGCGGTTTACGCCGACACCAAAAAAGCAAATGAACATTTGGGCTGGAAAACCGAAAGAACGATGGAAGACGCTTTGGGATCGGCTTGGAAATGGGAGAAAAAAATCAGAAACATCTAATTTTCAATTGATTATTGTAGGTTTAACCCATGTTTAACGCTTCTAATTTGGAAGTGGGTTTCCCACTTTGTTTCTTTGTCGCAAACAGATAAACACAAGTTATGAAGTTAGTTTCAGTGAAACGAAAAACAAAAACAGAAAAACGATTTACGGAAAAAATGGGAATGTTCACCACGAGCGTGATCTATATCAAAAAAACATTTTTAAATATTCCTTTTAAAACCCTTTACAAATACCGCGAAACCTATTACGGGGAAACAAAAGACTGTGCAGATTGCAGGTTGGGTGCATAAATAATTCAACGAAGTAAATGTTAGAACTAAACGCAATTAATTCCCTATTCGTAATTATTATTACTGGTTCTTTATTTTTACTTTCCTTTTTGTTGATTAGCAATATGTTTAAGGTGAATCGAAAAGCCAATTTGTTTTTTGGTATTTTTTCGTTGTTATGGGCAAGTTTTTGGTCAAACGAGATTTTCGCATTAATCAACCTGCCATATACCACTGATTTAGGAACAATTTTAAATATTTTGCAGCTATTTGTTTCTGTTTTATTTTATTTCTCCATTTGTTATTTTACCAATCCATACAAGCAGTTTAAAAAGTTTGATTACCTACATTTGGTTATACCTGCACTGGTTGCGGTAATTGTTTTTTTTAAGATTGAATTGTTTGCCAATTTTACTTGGGTCCAACTTTTTGTTGCTACAATGTTGCTTCAGGCTTTGTTTTACACCACCCTTTCCTATATTTTATTGGAAAAACATCAAAAACGGCTGGAATTGTTCAATTCTGAAAGGGAATCAGTTGATTTAAAATGGATCAAGCAAATTATTATTGCTTTGATCAGTATCAGCATATTCATTTCGGGATATAATATACTTTCAACAGAAGATAGCTTAAATGTTATTGCCAATGGTCTTACCCTTGTCATTATTTATTTTATTTCCTACCACGCGATACACCAAAAAGAAATTTTTATAATTGGCAAAGAGGACATGCGGCAAATTATTGAAGATGAGGAATATAAAAACGAAACAAAAAATAAGCTTATTCCAGATAATGGGTTGGAACAAATAAAACAGCGGGTATTGGACGTCATGGAGCAGGAAAAACCTTATTTGGAAGGAAATTTAAGTTTAATAAAATTGTCGGAACTAATCGGGGTCTCTCCCCATCAATTATCGTATGTTTTAAACGAGGGCTTTCAGAAAAACTTTTTTCAGTTCATTAATGATTTTCGTGTTGAAAAAGCCAAAACCTATCTGCTTAGCAAAGATTACGATCATTTTTCCATGCTGGGTATAGCATACGAATCTGGTTTTAATTCAAAGACCGCTTTTAATACTGTATTTAAAAAAAATACCGGAAAAACTCCCACCCTGTACAAAAAAGAACGTTCCGATTTATAAAATTGAACCCATTTGTAGTTCTCATTTATAAGCTGAAACATTTCATCGTGAAAACTTTTGTTGGTTTGCACCAAAACAAAAACACGTATGAAAAATCTATTGATAGCCACTTTTTTTATAGCATGTGGCTTCACTTCAATTAAGGCACAACAACTCACACAAACCATTACGGGCAAAATTACAGACTATCAAACAGATGAACCTTTATCCTTTGTAAATGTTTATATAAAAGACTCACAGCCTGCAAAAGGCACAATTTCTGACGAGAATGGATTCTTTACAATAGAAAATGTCCCAGTTGGTCGGGTAAGGGTCGAAGCTTCCTATTTAGGTTTTGAATCCTTGGTATCAGAAGTTGTGGTAACTTCAGTAAAAAATGTACAGCTCAATATCCAGCTTATGCCTGTTCTTTCATCATTAGATGAAGTGGTTTTAACCCCCAAGGCCAATAAACGAATACCTGT
Organism: Aequorivita soesokkakensis; assembly: GCA_040394975.1. Classification (GTDB taxonomy): domain Bacteria; phylum Bacteroidota; class Bacteroidia; order Flavobacteriales; family Flavobacteriaceae; genus Aequorivita; species Aequorivita soesokkakensis_A. The sequence continues at coordinate 2,971 of JBEBRF010000084.1, read as the reverse complement.
TAATAATATAGCCATTATAAGTGCCCGTATGTTAAGTGTAGAAGAAGCAAGCCGTTATGCAGGTGGCTTTGATGATCCCGCTCGATTGGCTTCATCTTTTGCAGGGGTAACAAGTAGTAGCGGTGCAGACAACGCTATTATTGTTCGGGGAAATGCTCCCAAATTTTTACAGTGGAAAATAGAAGGGGTGGAAATACCCAATCCCAACCACTTTGCAAATTTAAGTAGTTTTGGAGGCGGCGGACTTACAGCTTTGAGCAGTAATCTGTTGGCCAATTCTGATTTTATGTCGGGAGCATTTCCTTCGGAATACAATAATGTATTGGCTGGAGTTTTTGATATGCGTATGCGAAATGGAAACAGTAATGAGTATGAAAATAGTTTTGAGGTTGGTTTGATAGGATTGGATTTTACTTCTGAAGGGCCTATAAATAGAAAAACTAAGGCTTCTTATATAATAAATTATCGCTATTCAACCTTATCATTATTGGAATCTATTATGCCCGATGATGCTGGCGGAACTAAGTACCAAGATTTATCTTTCAAATTAAATTTCCCTACAAAAAAGGCAGGAACGCTTTCACTTTGGGGTATCGGCCTCATAGACAAATCGGATAGCGAGCCTGAAGAAGATGAAAATAACCGCAAGTATTTTCAAGACATCGAAAAACAATTGGTAAAACAGTATATGGGAGCGGTTGGGTTAAACCATAATTATTATTTTGAAAATTCGGCATATCTTAAATCCACAATTGCCTTTTCTTCCGAAGGAATGGATTTGACTACAGATCGCTTAAATGATGCGGAGGCTTTGGTTGCTGAAAATAGTATTTTTAGCAATAAATACAATCTCACTTTTAAATCATATTATAATAGAAGGTTTTCAGAAAACCTATCCAACAGAACCGGTGTTACCCTAAAGGGTTTGGGTTACGATTTAGACTTTAACGAAGCAAACACTAATGGAGAATTTCAAAATATTGCGAAGGAAAATGGCTTTACATCCCTTTTGGCTGCATATACCAATTTCAACCTTCGTAAAAACAGGTTGACCCTTAATCTTGGACTAACTGCCCAGACCTTTACGCTCAACAATGATTTTGCCATAGAGCCGAGAGTGGCAGCGGCTTATTCAATAAATTCGAAGCATACTTTACGTATGGGCTATGGCCTTCACAGTCACTTGGAACCAATAAAGATTTATTTTGCCAATACGCCAACGGCTTCGTCACCAAAAGCCAATAAAAATTTAGGGTTGACCAAAGCACATCATTTTGTGTTTGGTTATGATTGGAATATTTCCGAAAAGCACCATTTAAAAATAGAACCGTACTATCAAATTTTATTTGATGTGCCCGTGATGGCAAACAGCACCCAATCCTTACTGAATTTACAGAATGATTGGTTCATTTCCGATGCTTTTTACAATACGGGCAAAGGCAGAAATTACGGCGTGGATGTTACTTTTGAGCAATATATAAACAAGGGGTTTTATTATCTGCTCTCAGGTTCAGTGTTTAATTCGGAGTTTAAAAATGAAGATACAAATTGGTTTGATACCCGTTTTAATAAAAATTATGTGTTTAATGCATTGGCTGGCAAAGAATTTAAACTTGGAAAAAGCAAGCAAAATACCTTGGGAGTGAATTTTAGGATTTCATTTCAAGGAGGAAACCGCTTTTCTATGATTGACACAAATGCTTCTATGATTCAGGAAGATGTGATATATGATGAAACAAATCCATTTTCAGAACAAACGGATCCATCAACTGTGTTGCACACTACAATCAGTTATGAAATGAACCGAAAGAAAACGAGTCATAAGTTTTCAATAAAAGTATTGAATGTCACTAATTATGAAGATTTTTTGGGCCATCGTTATAATTTCAAAACAGGACGGGTAGATGAACATCGCGAAGCGTTGATGCTCCCGAATATTAGCTATAAGATTTCGTTTTAAAAGAGAGTACGATCCCTGTTTTAAAGATCCATATTTTCATACAGTGCTATATTTCCGCCTTCTCCGTTTCCACCGAAGCATCAATCTTTTTCACCAATCCCTGCAACACATTTCCGGGGCCAACTTCAATAAATTTGGTGGCGCCGTCCTTTATCATATTTTGAACGCTCTGCGTCCATTTCACGGGAGCGGTCAATTGGAAAATTAAATTTTCCTTTATTTCCGAAGGATCCGTAACCGCAAAAGTGGAAACGTTTTGGTAGATAGGGCAGGCTGGTTCGGTAAATTGGGTAGCTTCAATGGCGGCTGCCAATTCTTCCCGCGCCGGTTCCATCAACGGGCTGTGGAAGGCGCCGCCCACGGGCAAGATCAAAGCTCTTCGGGCGCCTGCTTCCTTTAATCTTTCGCAGGCTTTTCCCACGGCTTCTACTTCGCCGGAGATTACCAATTGGCCGGGACAATTATAGTTTGCAGCAACCACAATTCCGGGGGTGTTTGCACAAATTTCCTCCACCAAATGATCGTCCAAACCCAAAACTGCTGCCATTGTTGATGGCGTAATTTCACAAGCGTGTTGCATCGCCAAAGCACGTTTGTAAACCAACTGCAGGCCATCGCTAAAGGCGAGCGTTCTGTTGGCGACCAATGCCGAAATTTCTCCCAAGGAATGTCCAGCAACCATATCGGGTTGGAATCTGCTACCCATAACTTTCGCCAAAATTGTGGAATGCAAAAAAATTGCGGGCTGTGTTACTTTGGTCTGTTTCAGTTCATCGGCGGTGCCTTCAAACATAATTTTGGTAATATCAAAACCCAAAACGTCATTGGCTTGTTGGAAAAGTTCTTTCGCTTTCGCGGAATTTTCATAAAGATCCTTGCCCATTCCGGCAAATTGCGCGCCCTGTCCGGGGAAAATGTATGCTTTCATTTATTTAAATGTATAATGTGTAATGGATAATTGATAATGGATAATGGATAATGGATAATGGATAATGGATAATGGATAATGGA
>JBEBRF010000083.1:0-10585 GCA_040394975.1 Aequorivita soesokkakensis | reverse complement strand
AAGTAAGCGGGGATTGACGAAAAATCAAATTCATCTTGTAACGCCAGCATTTGCTGTCTGGAAATATAATAATGTTCTCCACCTAATACAGAAACATATTCATGGCATTTAGATACATTAGATGTTTCGTCCGCTATGTAAACAAATGCCACATCTTTTCCCGAAAAAGTCTCTTTCACCTCTTTCGATTCGCTGAAGATCTCGGCATCATGAATCGTCCAATCCGCAAAATGGACGGACCCGGATCGCAACACCTGGGTATTTTAGATGGCGATTTGCCGAGTCATTAAAATAAACCGGAAATCCTTAGATGCTGGCCCGATGGAACAACAGAACAAAAAGTCCCTGCTTCTATCGAAACAGGGACCGCCCCAATGGGGTTAGGGGCTATCAACCTAAACCTACCACGAATATAAGTATATTGGTTTCATCGTGCAAGCAACAAGTTGACAAAGTGGTTCTGGTTTCGGAATTGTCGCTATGAAAAAACTTTCTTTCTTAATTTGATAAGCTAATATTTTTAGTATTATATTTGCTTTCATGATTAGGCATATTGGAAAGAAAACAGAATCAATCCCCAAGGCTGTAAAACAGCTGATGCTTGATGCCTGGAATAAACAACAGTGGATCTACGACCGGCTTGACGATAAATGGTACACGCCGGAGGAGTTTAAAACCGAGTGGCCAGTGCTGGTTACCGCTTATAATTTGGAGCGCTTCGTGGCCCGGTCGCCGGAGCTTGGTATCACGGAATCGTTGGGACGCTTGCGCCGCGAGCTGGAGCGCGCGGAGGAGTTTCATAAAAAGTTGCAGGGGTATTATGAGGTGGGGTTGAGGAGGAAAAATATGTTAACAAGGAAATAACCGGTTCCTCCGCTTGCAATCACCAAACATTTGAATAGTTCATTTTGTCTTCTTATCTTGAATTAGCCAACAAGAGATCACAAAGAAACGGGCAATACCTATCCATAATTGAGGAGTGACCATTTCGCAATTAAATGGATTTGGATTTACACATTTTTTTAGAACATGGTTGGCTACTAATCCATTTCAAGCGAAAGATCATTGGATAAAATTTATCCCGTTCCATCTTACTTTTCTTTATACATTTACACCATGTGACTCGGAATTCGAGGGGCGTGAGGCACTGGATAAAATATAGATTGAGTTATTAAAGCCTAATTATATGTCAAGCATATTATTTGATGACCTATCATATCGTACTTGTTTATTTGACGGAAAAGAGTATTACGGAAGATCACTAGACAACTCAATCCCTGATTTCCAGCAATGGGAACAACACCATTATGTTTCGAGACTTCTTTATGCTATTCTGACTAATGATATCATTTATTTAAGAATCGAGGCACTCGAGCAAATTACTCATTTGATAGGGTTGAAAGACGCACATTATTTAATTCAACAAAAAATCATCGTTATTATTGACGACGGCGGCACTGTCAATGCATTTCTTCCAAATGGAGAAGACAACCTTATGATGAATTTGAGCTCTTCAATAATAAAATTTGACGCAATCGAAAGCCGACTCAACGATAGGTACAAAGGTCACACAGTGAAAGGACTTATACCTACATTATTGTACAATGCCGAACACCACAAAAGCACGATCGATGGGACTTGGTTAATGCACCTAACTGAAAATGAAATACTAGCTGATTTTCAGAATCAAAGAGTAACAAATGTCTTAGCGTTCAGTAGGGAATACTCAAATACCATCGTGAAAGATGAAGACATCTTTCCTTTAATGCGATTAAATCAAGTCAACAGAAGCTTAATTTATCAGCAAGAACTCACTATAAAAACACTTTCGACTGAAGCGGCCATCCAACCAATATTAAATGCCAAATTCGGCAGATTTCGTCAAGAGGTAGTTGGCGGTGACCCGTTGGCAATATTTGAACATATTTTAAATAATAAGAGAATTCCCGATCTAACAAACCTTTATCTAGATGGCGTTATATCGCTCGGCGAAATCGTTAAGCTTCGGAACAGCATCGACGGGAAAAAGTTTAGACAATGGTTAGAGAGTGAAGATTACAACCATGATGAAGTATACAAGATACTCCTTTCCAATGGTTCGAGTATTCTTCAGAATACGTGGCTTAGACTAGTAAGATGGGCAGCACCAACCTTAATAGGCTTTATTAACCCCTCCGCAGGAGTGGTAGCGTCAGCTACCGATAGCTTTGTCGTTGAAAACCTAATAAATGGATGGCATCCAAATTTTTTTCTTGACAACCAATTAAGTATACGACTCGACAACGCTCTTCAAACTCAGAGGGAAAAGGAAAAGAAACATCTCCAAATAGAAAGATTTGGAAAAATTGTTGGCAGAAATAATCCTTGTCCGTGTAGGTCTGGGAAAAAATTCAAGAAATGTTGTGGATTCAAGGGATAACGCAATATCACAAGCAAATTTATATCTTTAAACCCTTTTTGACCTTAATACTATTAGGAAATGAGTGACATAAGAGAAATTGAAAAGACCCTTTGGGCCGCTGCCGACAAGTTGCGAAGCAACATGGATGCTGCCGAATACAAACACGTTGTTTTAGGGCTTATTTTCCTGAAATACATTTCGGACGCATTTGCTGAATTGCACCAGAAACTACAGGAAGGACAAGGAGAATTTGAAGGTGCAGACCCAGAAGACCCAGACGAATATTTGGCTTTCAATGTTTTTTATGTGCCTGAAAAAGCCCGTTGGACTTTTTTGAGAGACAATGCCAAGCAACCTGAAATCGGTATTCTGATTGACCAGGCAATGGACAGCATTGAGAAAATCAACGACAGCCTGAAAGGTGTGTTGCCCAAAAACTATGCTGACCCTGACCTTGACAAACAACGCTTAGGTGAACTAATTGACCTGATAAGTAAAATTGGTTTTGGTGGCGAAGGACATCAAGGCAAAGACTTACTCGGACAGGTGTATGAATACTTCCTGGGAATGTTTGCAGATGCCGAAGGCAAAAACGGCGGACAGTTCTACACACCCCAAAGCATTGTAAAACTATTGGTTGAAATGCTCGAACCGTATAAAGGCAGAATTTATGACGGCTGTTGTGGCAGTGGTGGAATGTTTGTACAAAGCGAAAAATTCATTGAAAACCACCAAGGCAAAATTGGCGACCTGAGTATTTACGGACAAGAAAGTAATCCAACCACCGTAAAATTGGCAAAAATGAACCTTGCCATACGTGGTATTGATGCCAACATACAATTTGGCGACACCTTTACCAATGACTTGCACCCCGACCTGAAAGCCGATTTTATCATTGCCAATCCACCGTTTAACATCAGCGATTGGAAAGGCGAACAACTGCGAGACGACAAAAGATGGAAATACGGCATACCGCCCACAGGAAATGCCAATTACGCTTGGTTGCAACACTTCGTTCATAAACTTAGCCCCAACGGTACAGCAGGTATCGTATTGGCAAACGGAAGTATGAACAGCAACACAGGCAGCGAAGGCGAGATTAGAAAAAATATGATTGAAGCCCGATTGGTGGACTGTATGGTAACACTGCCTGCCAACTTGTTTTATAATACCACCATTGCCGCTTCTTTGTGGTTTTTGGCTAAGAACAAAACCAACGGCAAGTTTAGAAACCGTGAAAACGACATCCTATTTATTGATGCCCGAAAATTGGGCGTGATGATAAACCGAAGAAACCGCATACTCAAACAAGAAGACATTGACCTGATTAGTGGCACATACCACAAATGGAGAAACCCTAATGGCAGTTATGAAGACATTGCTGGCTTTTGCAAATCTGCCACAATGGAAGAAGTGATACAAAACAATTATGTATTGATGCCGGGCAGATATGTGGGTACGGAAGAAGAAGAAATAGACGCAATGCCTTTTGATGAAAAAATGCAAACGCTTACCGACAAACTTGCTGACCAATTTGCCAAAGACAATGAATTGGAAAACACCATTCGTGAAAACTTAAAAGGAATTGGTTATGAGTTTTAACGATTGGCGTTCATATAAAATCAGTGAAGTTGGTAAGGTTATAACAGGGAAAACACCACCAACAAAAGACGCTGATAATTTTAATGGTGAATTTCAATTCATAACGCCAGTTGATATGAATGGGCAGAAGTATGTGAGAAACACAGCAAGGTCGCTATCAAAAAAAGGACAGGAGATTTTAAAAAATTTCACTCTGCCTAAAGATGCTATTTGTGTTTCCTGTATTGGTTCTGACTTAGGAAAGGTAGTTAAAACTTCAACCGTAAGTTTTACGAATCAACAGATTAATTCAATACTATGCAATGAACTTTTCGATAGCGATTTTATTTATTATGCTCTGCATAATATTTCACCAATAATTAGAAGCATTGGTCGTAATAGTACAGCGGTACCAATAATAAACAAATCAGATTTCTCTGAATTTGAAATCCTTGCACCAACTGATATAAATGTGCAAAAGCAAATTGGGTACATCTTATCATCTATTGACGACAAAATTGAAAACAACCTTGCAACCAACAAGACCCTTGAAGAAATCGCCCGAACGCTTTTTAAAGAATGTTTTGTCAATTTCGACTATCCCAATGCAGACGGCAATTTAAAGCACAGTGAGTTTGGAGAAATTCCAGAGAGTTGGAGCATAAACGGAATTGGTGAAATATGCTACGTTCAAAATGGCTATGCTTTCAAAAGCAAAGATTTTCAAGAACAGGGTGAAATTGGCATCATCAAAATCAAAAACATCAACGGCAATGTAGTGGATATTCAAAACACCGATTTTGTAGATGTTTCGGTGGTTTCATCATTGGATAAAAAATTCAAAATTGAAAGCGGCTCTTTATTGATTGCAATGACAGGAGCAGAAGTTGGTAAAATTGGTTTAGTGCCATTGACAGAAAAAAATCTTTGGCTCAATCAACGAGTAGGAATGTTTCAGGAGAAAATTGCCTTCGGCAATCTTTTTATGTACTTGTTGCTTTCCACGGATATGTATCAAACAGCCATTCAAAATTCAGCTTTAGGAAGTGCACAGCCCAATATCAGTGCATCAGCCATTGAGAGCATTAGAGCAATTATTCCACCTGCCGAGTTGATTGAAGCATTTGGCAAAACAATAAAACCAATGTTTCAAAAAATATTGGACAACCTTGCAGAAAATGAAACTTTAAAAACCACCCGAGACAGTTTGTTACCCAAACTAATGTCGGGCGAAATAGAAGTAAATGGCTGATAGTGAATTTCCATATGAACACGAAAGGTATCAGCGATTTAATGAATCGTTGGACGAAGTGGGTGCAATTCAGATTGCAGGAACTGAATTTTTACTAAGCCGTATTCTGTATGAAATGGAGCCAATCGGCTATGTAGAAGCCTATCAGGAATTTCAAGACACCGAATTTGAAAGATTAAAAGACACGGTTTACAATCAGTATCCTTCCTGCATTGCTTACAATTTCAGACTTTCAGAAAAAGGCGAAGGAGCATCAGACCCAGTTAGGAAATTACTGCATCTGAAAGACACTTGGGAATCTATCGCCTTTGTGTTGTATGCCATTGTTTGGGGAGAAATCAGACATAAAGGAATTGACTTGAAAGCCGCACAGGTCTTGGTTGGCACAAGCCCAACAGGTCCAGTTTACAGAAACTTCAATACCGACCGCCTGATTTCTGATGCACTTAAAATCAAAATTCAAAACATAAAAGCAGTTGTTGAATATTCCAGAGCCAATGGATTGGGTTTGAAATGCCAAGAAATAGAACCCGATTTGTTGGACAAACTTTTGGCTTTGCAAGACATTAGAAACGACATTTCGCACCATACTGCACCCACGAGAGAAGAAGCCGAAGCAGAACTTTTACAAGTCATTCCACTTTTCAAAGAAATGTTGATGATGACAGAGTTTTTAGCAGAGTGCAAAATTTTGAGATTCGAAAGTTATACAACCAAATGTAGATGCGAAGAATTTAACGGACATTATCTGAACAAGGAATTTGGAGATTTTGACTTTGCCGCAAATCAGGCTTTCGTTTTAGGACTTGGACAAGAACAACTTTTCATAAAATGGGACAATGAAATTTGTAGTCTATCGCCTTTCCTGCATTTTCTGAAAGACGGAGTAGGCAGAGAAACCTATTTGAGTTTTTTCAAAGGCAAAAAGGAAGGCAAATATTGGTTTGAGCCAATTACAAAACGTGATGAAATTTCATTTGACCCACTGCAAGCTCGTTTTGATGGAGAGCAAGCAGTTTTAATCAATTTAATTGTGCCATAATGAACATATTAACAGAAGAAGAAATAGAACAAATGGCTTTGCAAACGTTGCAAGAGCAAGGCTATGAAATACTCAATGGTGCAGACATTGAGCGGGCTTACAACGAAGTGGTTTTGACCCATCGTTTGCAAGCCGCTATTGACAAAATAAATCCTGAAATTCCTGCCGATATACGAGAAGAAGCCGCAAGAAATGTAGCGAGAATTCCTTTTACCAATCTATTAGCCAACAATGAAGCATTTCATAAACTCATTACCGAAGGTGTTGATGTAAAAGGCAGAGATGGAGAACAAATCAAAACCTTTAAAGTGTGGTTGGTTGATTTTCAAAATCCCGAGAACAACGATTTTACGGCAGTCAATCAATTTACCATCATTGAAAATCACAACACCAAACGCCCTGATGTCATTGTCTTTATCAACGGCCTGCCTTTGGTAGTTATAGAAATCAAAAATGCAACAGATAAAAAAGCAGACTTGAGAGCCGCTTATAATCAGTTGATGACCTACAAACAAGCCATTCCTACGCTTTTCAATTATAACAGCTTTTTAATTGTAACAGATGGTTGGTTTGCCAAAGCAGGAACCATTACCAGTGATTGGAGCCGTTTCAGCGGTTGGAAAATTCCTGAAACACAACCCGAAAATATAGTAGCCGAACCCAACGAAATTTATATTTCTACACTATTTCCTACCCCCACCGCCAACATAGAAATGGATGTGGTTTTGAGCGGAATGATGAACAAGAAAACCATCATTGATTTAATCCGCTACTTTATTGTTTTTGAAAAAACAAAAGAGAAATCCCTGAAAAAAATTGCTGCTTATCATCAATACTATGCGGTAAATAAAGCCATTTATTCCACCATCAAAGCATCAGCGTTTTCAGGAGATCAAAGAGCAGGCGTGGTTTGGCACACGCAAGGAAGCGGAAAGAGTTTGAGTATGGTTTTCTATGCAGGCAAAATGGTCCTAACGCCACAACTCAACAACCCAACTATTGTGGTTCTCACAGACCGCAACGACCTTGACCAACAACTTTTTGAAACATTCAGTAATTGCCAGCAATTAATCAGACAAACACCAGTACAAGCAGAAAGCAGAGGCCATTTACAAACTTTGCTTACCGTTGCTTCGGGTGGAGTGGTTTTTACCACCATTCAAAAATTTATGCCTGATGAAAAAGGCGGCACGTACCCCAAACTTTCAGACAGAAGAAACATTGTGGTAATTGCAGATGAAGCACACAGAAGCCAGTATGATTTTATAGACGGCTATGCACGGCATATGCGTGATGCTTTGCCCAATGCTTCATTTATTGGTTTTACAGGCACACCTATAGAAAAAGAAGACAAAAACACACAAGCCATTTTTGGCGAGTATGTGGATATTTACGATATACAACAAGCCGTTGAAGATGGTGCAACCGTTCGCATTTTCTACGAAAGCCGTTTAGCAAAAATAGAACTTGACCCGAAAGAGCAGAAAATCATTGACCAGCGTATTGAAGAAGTTACCGAAGAAGACGAACTCACCGAACGCCAACAACGCTTTGCCAAGTGGACACAACAAGAAGCGATTGTAGGAAGTGAAAAACGTTTGCAACAAGTGGCTGCCGATATTGTAAAACATTTTGAGCAACGGAGTGAAGTATTTGACGGCAAAGGGATGATAGTGAATATGAGCCGCAGAATATGTGTGGCATTGCACAATGAAATCATCAAAATCCGTCCTGAATGGTACAGTGGTGATGACGACAAAGGCGTTATTAAAGTGATAATGACAGGTTCATCTTCCGACCCATTGGATTGGCAAGAACACATCCGCAACAAACCAAGAAGAAAAGCCATTGGCGACCGTTTGCGAGACCCTAAAGACCCGTTAAAATTGGTGTTAGTTCGTGATATGTGGCTCACAGGTTTTGATGCACCTTGTTTGCATACCTTATATGTGGACAAACCAATGGCTGGACACAACCTGATGCAAGCCATTGCAAGGGTAAACCGGGTTTTCAAAGACAAGGAAGGAGGCTTAATTGTAGATTATATAGGGATTGCACAAGACCTGAAGAAAGCGTTAAGTGTTTACACATCAAGCGGAGGCAAAGGTCAAATAGAGTTTGATCAGGAAGAAGCAGTTGCCAAAATGGAAGAACTGTATGAGATAGTGACGGACTTATTCCACGGTTTTGATTACAAACGCTTTTTCAATTTGAAGCCGAGAGAGAAGCTGATTTTCTTATTGGATGCCTCCGACTTTATTTTGGGCTTAGATAAAGGACAAGAGCGGTTTAGCACCAATGTAACTAATCTTTCCAAGGCATTCGCCATTTCCGTTCCGCATCCAAAAGCCATTGCCATAAGAGATGATTTGAGTTTCTTCCAAGCCATCAAAGCAAGAATTTCTAAACTGAGAGAAAGCAACAAAAAACGAAGCGATGAGGAAGTAGAGACAGCTATTCGTCAAATCATCTCCGATGCCCTGATTTCAACGGAAGTTATTGACATTTTCCAAGCAGCAGGTCTACAAAACCCTGAAATATCTGGCTTGAATATTCTTTCAGACGAGTTTATGGCAGAATTGAAAGATATGCCACGAAAGAACCTTGCTTTAGAGCTTTTACGCAGATTGCTGAATGACGAAATCAAACAGCGTTCACAAAGAAACATCATCCAGAGCAAGAAATTTTCGGAGATGTTGGCTGATGCCATTAAGCGCTATCAAAACAATGCCATCACAGCAGCCGAAATCATAGAAGAACTGATAAGACTTGCCAAGCAAATCAAAGAAGCCGACAAGCGTGGTGAAAACCTAAATCTCGATTTTAGAGAGTTGGCATTTTACGATGCGTTGGAGGTAAGCGACAGCGCCGTCCAGATATTGGGAAACGAAATATTAAAGACCATTGCAAGAGAATTGGTAATTAGCGTTAAAAATTCTGTAACCATTGATTGGGACAAGAAAGAAAGTGTACAAGCGAAAATGCGTGTAATGATAAAACGTATTTTGAAAAAGCATGGATATCCACCAGAGAAACAAGACCAAGCGGTGAAAACAATTTTAGAACAAGCGAAACTGATTGGCGATGAGCTCACTAAAAATTAGTGCAAACAACACGCACTGTTTTAATCTTGACTCATCACTGGGGGTGCACTACCGATAAACTGACACCGGAGGGCGGATCACACCATCTACGGGACATAGCTACTTGAGGAACCTCATCGTAATTACTCAATAATCGGACAATACCACTAGCAGCTTAAATATACCTTTAAAAATCTATGACTTTTTCTTTTTAGTTTTTGTCAAAACGAAATATAAATCTATTGTGGTATTTACGTTCACCAAAATTATGTGAATAAGTAAAAACGCGTCTATAGCAAAAAATACTTTCCCAAAATCAGAATAGAGATTGAAGAAAAACGGATATAGCAAGTTGAATAACAACAATATACTCTCAATTATAATCACATACACTATTCTAATTAGTAGTAAATTATAAATACTTACCTGCTCGCCGTATAACCGATATTCAGTTTCTGAGGTCTTTATCGCATCTATATTGGGATTGGACCCAGTTAACAACATACTAAACATAGCCAGCGTAAACCCGACTAGCAGCGCAAGGACACTAACGGATTGCGAAATAAAGTCGGCCATTAAATCGCTGAACTCGATATTCGTTGGAAAATAAAACATCGCTGAACTTAAAGCAATAGACACTGCCAAGTTTACGAGTAATGGAATACTTTTTGTGGTTTTTAGATACTCGAAAAAAACCAATATCCACGACATATTATCCTATTTAAATTGTTTAGCAAAAGCCTTTAATCCAGAAAGTATTTCTGTTGTAATAACTTCGCCCGTCTCGGGATTTAAAGAAACCACCAAATGATCAGTTTTTTCCATGAAGGAAGTATCTAGCACAACATTGGTCCCATGTTCGTCTTTTCCACTTACTCTTACTTTTGAGATGCTATTTTTCTTACTATTCGAAAATGAGTTAAAAAAATCAATTGCAGTTTCTTGTATTGAATCAAGTTTTTCAGCTGTCGCGGTCAACACAATATTTCGTTGTACAGAGCCTGTTCTGTTTGAAAAATCTAGACAATTGCTACCAAGCAACTTCTTGTCAAAGAATACCTCCGCAATCCTCACACGTTTCATAGCCTTGATTTCACTAAGAAAATCATCTCTTCCTATTTTCGCATAGATGAGTGAAAACCCCTTTTTCTTTTTAATAGAGTTCAAATAAAATTTTACAAAGTGGTTAAAATAGTTAGTAATCTGAGAAATTGAAACACCGTTTC
>JBEBRF010000082.1:0-10693 GCA_040394975.1 Aequorivita soesokkakensis | reverse complement strand
ATCATCCAAAGTGGATTACACTGGGAAGATGCCGCGAAAAACCTGGCGCAATTCTCCCGAAAAATTGATGCCATTCCCGAAGAAACAGATCTGATCATCCTGCCCGAAATGTTCACCACCGGTTTTTCAATGAACGCAAAAAAACTGGCCGAACCCAACGACGGCCCAACTCTAAATTGGATGAAGGCCGAAGCGAAAAAAACCAATTCAGCCATTACGGGAAGCGTGATTATTTCGGAAGAAAACTACTATTTCAACCGGTTATTTTTTGTGTTTCCAGACGGAAGCTATAAAAAATATGACAAAAGACACACCTTCACTTTGGCTGGGGAAGACAAAATTTATGCTGCCGGAAAAGAGCGAATTATCATTGATTATAAAGGCTGGAAAATCTGCCCGCTAATCTGTTACGACCTTCGCTTTCCGGTGTGGGCGCGAAATACCGAGGATTATGATATTTTAATTTATGTTGCCAATTGGCCAAAAGTGCGCACCCTTGCGTGGGACACCTTACTTCGCGCCCGCGCCATTGAAAATATGGCGTATTGTGTGGGCGTTAATAGAGTTGGTTTTGACGGAAACGGCCACGAATATATGGGCCATTCCGCGGTTTATGAGGTTTTGGGGGAACAAATTTCAACGGCAGATTTTGAAGAGGAATTTTCCGAAACCCTACTGCTGTATAAAGAAATCATTGAAACAAACCGCAACAAGATGCAGTTTTTGAATGACCGCGATTTGTTTACTTTAAAGTAAAAGTTTCGTTCAGGCTCCAGTTGGCGCGCACTTCGATCTGCTTTGGATAATAGATTATTTTTTCCGGCTGCAAACGGTTTAGGAAACTGCCCGTATCCCACTGGCCGTTTTGATTTTCATCATAAATAATGCGAAGAAAATATTTGGCCGGGGAAAGTTCATCAAAAAAAACAGGCTTATTTTCGGTTAAATATTCCTGTGAAACCAGGTTATATTTGCTGTCAACCATTTGAACGATAACCGGAAACCGATTTATATTCACCAAAGTAAGGTTTAAGGTGCCGTACTCTGAGGCCAGACGGGTGTTCGTGCTGTATTGAAGTGTATCGTTCGTCTTTTCAAAAAAATCGGTCAGCGCGCCGGGAAGTAGCTCGATGGAGTAGTTTTCTTCTTCTTTCTTCTCGAAAAAAATCTCCGCCCAATTATATTCTGCATTCAGCCTTACTGAAGCATTTACAAAGGAAGAATCCTTCGCCATGATTTTTATTTTTTCAGTATCAAAGGAGACCAGCGGTCTGTTTGCCCGCAGTTTAAAAGTGTCTTTCAATTGTAAAGTTCCTTTTTTTACCGCCGAAATAACAAGCGAGTCCTGATAGAGTTCCCGCATTCGTACTGTTGCCGTATCTATTACGCCACGGTTTGTAACCTTGAATACAAGCGAGTCGTTTTGCAGGGCCGGCTTGAACCAATAATGAATGCTGTCTTTTACTTCGTCCTTAAAAAAGGTGGCAGCATATCCTTCGGCTACATCGGAAAGAAGGTCGATCTGCAGGCTGTCCAATTTGCCCTCATAGCCAAAAACAATATGGTTTTTTCCTATTTGATTGGGCCGTGCGAGTTTATAATCCGGTGTTTCCTTAAACAGCGTTAAGGAATAAACGGAATCCGTGGGCACGACAATTGGTTCGGCAACAAATGCTATTTTGTCGTTTTTCGGTTGAAAGGTATAGTCATTGTTCTGCTCTTTCAAGGCGAGCAAAAAATAATTTCCTTCCTTTAGGTTTGTAAGCTCAAAGGTGCCGGTTGTATCTGTTGTAACGGTTATATAGGTAGGCTTTTCAGAATATACCAGCGAGTCCGTAAAGTTTTCATGGGCTTTATACAGCATCACCGTGGCAGGGATTTCTGGGGAAATTAGTTCTGCGTCCCTCACTACTCCGCTCAGTTTTAGGCTGTCTATATAATTTCCTGTAGAAAAAATATATTTAAAATATTCAAACTGGTTTCCTTCGTTATTGTCAACGATGCTTTTTCCGAAGTTGAAGGAATAGGTGGTGTTCGGCCTCAGGGTGTCTATCAGTTTGATTTTTAGTGTTTTTGACGTGCTGAGCGGGGTTATTATTGGAGTATATTTCATAGGGGGGGAAATGATCAACTCCTTAGAAATATCTTTCAACTTTATATATTCATCAAATCGAATTTCAATTTCATTTCCCGTAAAGTTTGTAGTGAAATTTTCAGGATTGCTCTGCACTATTATGGGTGGAATGGTATCGCGCGGACCACCGGAGGGCGTTCCCTTTTTTGCACAATCTACAAAAGAAAGTATTAAAAGAAGTGCAATGGGTATATAAAGAAGGCGGTGTTTCACTAAGAGGTTTTAATAAAGATAATTTCGGTGCGGGCTTTCAGCTTTCAAAAATAAACAATAACCTTTTACCAATTCAAAAATTACTAAGAGGTTGTTGCGATTGTAGCGATACTGATGGTTACATTGTCACCTTTCAGCAGCTGCAGGGCACATTTTTCCAAGGTTGCGCCCGTTGTAATGATATCGTCAACCAACAATACGTGTTTATTTTGAATTTCCTCCAGATTTTGGGCGAAGAATACTTCTTCCGATTCAAACCGAAGTATCCTTGTTTTAAAAACCTGCGATCCGGTCTTTGAGATTTTCACTAAAATATCATCGCGGTATGGCACTTTTAAAGCCTGCGCGATTTCCTTTCCGAAGCCCTCAACCTGGTTGAAGCCTCTCTTTTTTAGCTTCTGTTTGTGCAACGGCACAGGAATAACCACTTCCACATCTTGGAATTGTGGCGCCTCCGCCAGTTCTGCTCCCATCCACTGGCCGAAAAAGGAGCTTATCTCCTTTTGGCCACGGTATTTCAAATTGTGCAATAACTGTTGTGTAATGCCACGCTTTTGAAAGTAAATAAGGGCTGTTGCGTTTCTTAGCGCAATTCTTCCGTAAAATTTATCATGGAGAAAGTGGCTTCCTGTTTTATGGAAAGAGGCCACGGGAAGTGAATGGACACAAGTTAAACAAAGCACCGTTTCCCCAGTGTTTAAAGGGTCTTGGCAACCTGCGCATATCTTCGGAAAAAGAAGATTTAACATACTTTAAGAATTTTTACCATTTTGTAAACATAAGCCGAACGATTACCTACCTACATTTACCGCCTAAACTTAACTTATTAACTATGAGTACCGAAAACGAAAACAATAGTGGCAAATTCAAGATTCTCATTGGGGTTCTTTCGGTTTTGCTGATTGCCTTGGCGGTTTACACCGTTACATTATTTAACGACAATAAATCTACGATTTCAAACCTTGAAACGCAAAAAGCGGATATTGAGCAGGAATTGGAAGGATTAATTGCAAATTATGATGAAGTAATAAAGGACAACGAACTAAAGGACAAAGATTTATTAGCGGCCCGTGAGCGTATTACGATTCTGCTGGATTCCGTAAGAGATGCAAAAGCCAATATTGGATTAATAGAAAGATACAAAGCAGAAGTGGGCAGGCTTAAACAAGAACGTTCCATGCTATTCAAACGTGCGGACAGCCTAATTGCTGCAAACAGACAGCTCGCCTTGGAGCGCGACAGTACCTCCACAGAGCTTACCAACACGAGATTGGTTGTAGATTCCGTAAGCCAGGAAAATATAGCGATGACCGAAACAATCAAAAAAGGCTCCATCGTGAAAGCCACAGACCTGCGCGGTGAAGCCGTAATAGTTCGAAATAGCGGAAAAGTTGTTGACACAAAACGCGCAAGCCGTGCCGATAAAATCAGGGCCTGTTTTACGCTTACACCCAATGCAATTGCCCAAAAAGGTGACAGAATATTATACGTGCAGGTGTTAAATCCCAAAAATAAAATGATGGGTGACAACACAGTAAAACAGTTTGAGGACAAAAACTTAAACTATAGCGCCTCCTCAAACGTGTATTATGAAAACGATGAACTTGATGTGTGCATTTTGGTAAATGCCGCAGATCCAGACCTTGTTGCGGGCCGATATACTATCAATCTTTTTGATGGGTCCAACTTAATTTCAACCACCGCAATGGAGCTGAAATAATCTTATTTTATAAAGAGTAGGTAATTTATAAAATAAATGATACCGCCGTGAAGTTATCACGGCGGTTTTTCTATTTTTGCGCTATGGCTACACATGAAGATCAGTTTAAAAAAGTCGTTTCCCACGCGAAGGAATACGGCTATATTTTTGCCTCAAGCGAAATATATGACGGCCTCAGCGCCGTTTATGATTATGCACAAAACGGAGTGGAACTCAAAAAAAACATTCGCGAATATTGGTGGCGGAGCATGGTGTATATGCACCAAAACATTGTGGGCATTGATTCTGCAATCTTGATGCACCCCACAACTTGGAAGGCTTCCGGCCACGTTGATGCGTTCAACGACCCATTGATTGACAACAAAGATTCAAAAAAACGCTACCGAGCCGATGTGCTTATTGAAGAATACGCCGAAAAACTATTTCAAAAAGCACAAAAGGAAATTGAAAAGGCAAAAAGCCGCTTTGGCGATAGTTTTGACGAAGAACAATTTGTAACTACAAATCCAAGAGTCGTAAAATATCTGGAAGACCAGCGAACAATTCTTGAAAGAATGGCCCGTTCCCTCGAAAAAGAGGATTTGGCAGATGTGAAAGCATTAATTGAAGAATTGGAAATTGCCGATCCTGATACAGGTTCAAAAAATTGGACCGAAGTGCGGCAATTCAACTTAATGTTTGGAACAAAACTGGGCGCTTCCGCAGACAGCGCGATGGATCTTTACCTTCGCCCGGAAACTGCCCAAGGAATTTTTGTGAACTTTTTGAACGTACAAAAAAGCGGTCGCATGAAAATTCCCTTCGGAATTGCACAAACCGGAAAAGCCTTCAGAAATGAAATTGTTGCGCGCCAGTTCATTTTCAGAATGCGCGAATTTGAACAAATGGAAATGCAGTTTTTCGTTCGTCCCGGCGAAGAACTGAAATGGTATGAATACTGGAAGGAAACCCGCTTGAAATGGCATCTTTCCCTCGGAATGGGCGCTGAAAATTACCGTTTCCACGACCACGAAAAATTGGCGCACTACGCAAATGCCGCAGCAGATATTGAATTCAACTTTCCTTTCGGCTTTAAGGAATTGGAAGGAATCCATTCCCGAACTGATTTCGATTTAAAGGCACACGAAAAATTCTCAGGGAAAAAATTGCAGTTTTTTGATCCGGAACTGAACGAAAGCTACGTGCCCTATGTAGTGGAAACCTCAATCGGTTTGGACCGGATGTTCCTCGCCGTTTTGAGCCATTCGTTGCAGGATGAAACTTTGGAAGATGGAAGCGTACGGACAGTTTTAAAACTGCCCGCGATTTTGGCCCCTGTAAAAGCAGCGGTTTTACCTTTGGTAAAAAAAGATGGTTTGCCAGAAATTGCACAAAAAATTATTGACGATTTGCAGTGGGATTACAACGTAATTTATGACGAAAAAGATGCCGTGGGCAGGCGTTACCGGCGCCAAGATGCAGCTGGGACCCCGTTCTGCATCACAGTGGACCACCAAACTGTTGAAGACAATACCGTGACCATCCGTTATCGCGACAGCATGGCCCAAGAACGGATAGCAATAAGTGATATTTCAGAAAAAATGAAGGAAACCATTTCTTATAAAAGTTGGCTTTCTTAAGTTTTTAGTGAAACTTTTTAATTTGAAAAGAGGATGGAAACCATCCTCTTTTTTTGAACTATTCGTCCCGGTTCTTTATTTCTGTAATTTCCACCGGTGCCGCCTTTTCACAACGGTTCATTCTTCGCAAACCGTTAAATTTTACCCAGATAGTTTGGTTGTTCACACGGAAGGGATTTTCCAAATTTATAGGATCTACATAATAAAAATCCCGCTCGCCCGACTTTAATTGAATGGTATATTCACAATCATCAGCCAAATCGGAATAAATAATCCGGCCCGGCAAATATCCGGCAGCCATCATTTGTTCGGCCATAACTTTTTTTGCCTCAATTTCTTCAGCACTGTTGGTTTCAACATTTTGGGGGGAATTCTGGGACGTTCCGCAGGATAAAAGTGCAAAACTGAAAAGCAAGGCCGAAAGTGATAATTTTGAAATCATTGGCTGTGTATTTTTGGAATTAGGAAGATACAAAATTTAAAAATAAGCGCGCAACTGAATACTGCCCGTGTGCACAGTTTTTGTGGTTTCGCTCTTTCTGCCGAAATAGGAAAGGTTCGCATCCAAATATTTGGTTATCCTTTTCTGAAAAAGCATTCGCCACGTAAAGTTGGTACCCGGCTGCAAGCCTTCCAACATTTGGTAGGCAACGGGAGAAAATGGACTGCCCTCAAATTTATTGTCGATATAATTGAATTCGCCATTGAGCGAAATTTTTTCGGCATTGGTGTATGCAAAAGAAAAACCGAGGGTTTGCTGGTCCAGTTTTTCCAAATCGCCCAATTGGTTCTCTTGGTTCGCAAATTCATAAAATACATCAAAACGGGCCTGTTTACTGAAGAGATATGAAATTTTCGGATTGAACTCATACGTGTCCAATCTATAATTTCTATTAGCAAAATTCTGCGAAAGACTTTCATTGCTTCCGGTTGCACCCTTTAAATTAAGCAGCCAACTTTCCCAAAATTTGTGGTTAAAATTCAGCTGATGGCTTGTCAATTCATTTTGCTGAAGCCCCACGGCAAGCAGGTTATCGATGGACGTGGAAACAAAAGTATAGCTCGTGGTAAAATATTGCCGCCCCCGATTGAAAAACAACACGTTCCGAAAATTCAGCGTGAGCCCCAGTTGATCATCGCCCCCATCTTCAAATGGATTTATGTTAAAACCATCGTCTTTGCGCCTCACTTTTCGGTCCAATACATAAGAACTTTGGTTGTAGAAATGTGAAAGCACTTTTCTGAAACCTTCCTTATTGGACCAATTTTGAGGGTTCAACGTTAAAATCTGGCTGAATTTGTTTTGCCTGATTTTCAAAAAAACCTGATTTGGAAGTAAAATTCGAATATATTCCGCTTGGTCCTGAAATTGGGCCACTTCAAATTCTTCCAGTTCCTGGATTCCGTTGTTGTTATAATCAATCCACGTGTAAACTCCCTGTCCGGGCTCGGTTTTCACATAGGTGAATTCCTGCTGCGGAATCACGCCATTGTTGGACTCTAACGTAGTATTCCAACGAATGCCGCCATCAAAAAGCATTTGATTGTAAATGATCCGTGAATTCAGCGAGCGTTCCATTTCCCGGTTGATTGTTGTAGCCGGAAGTGAATCGTTGGGGTCAAGACCAATGCCGGCAAATGGCTCATACTTCAGGGTTCTATAATTTGCAAAAGCGGAAAGCTGTGTATTTTCAGTATTTATAAGTTTCGATTTCAAGTAAAAAGTATTTGAAGAATTCACTTTTTGAAGCAAATTATTCCGAACACTATCGTTCACCCGAAACTGATAACCGGCTTCCACGAAAACGTTTGTGCTGTCGCCAATGCCCGAAAACACTTCAAAAGCGCTGAACTTTTGGCTGATGGGCGAAATACTGTCGCGATCCACATCCTTTATTCGGTTGTCTTCCAACGCCACTTTTGCGCCCACCCACGCTTTTTCAAAGGAATAGGTTGTGGTGTTGTTCAATCGAAAAAATTTCGAGGAAATGGAATCTGCTTTGCTGTTCAGCAAGCTTCCATTTGTGCGGAATCGAAAGTTTTTCAAATTTATTTCCGAAGCGATTACGTGCCGCGTTCCGTTGAAATTTTCAGAAAAATTCAAATTTTGGAATTCATAGCGGCCACCGCCCATTTTTGGATGCGAAACCTCTACGCCCGAAATCACAAAACTTTGGTTTCCCATTGGATCAATAAGGTTCCAATCGCGGTTGAACTCAATATTGTAAAGCCGTTCCACGGTCCTAAAATCCTTTTGCACAAAATCCAAGGAGCCATAAGCATCCACTTTCAGCGTATCCGCGGAAGTCAAAACACGTTGTTTAAAAGCCAATCGGCCAGCAAAACCGTCGTTATTATTATCGTCAACATCACTAAAAAGATTGAGGTCGTTTTTGCTTCCGGCAACTTCAAAATCAATTCGCGTTTTTTCCGAAGGATGGAAACTACCATTCAGCCCGCCCACTTGAATTTTCATAGGTGCATTCAATCGAATTACGGGTTCATAATTCCCCTGCCGCACGCCGTTTACAGGCGCAACATATTCAAAAATCCGGCTTATGGCATTGGTCTCGCTTATCAAATAATCGCCATTATTGTTGCCAACCAATGTAAACCGCACGCTGTAAAGTTCATCTTCGGGATTGCTGGAAAACACGAAAATTTCCTGCCCATTTAGTATTTCTTTTTTATAAAGAATTTTATTTTCGGAATACGTGTCCGGCACGGCGGAAGGTGCGTTCATCAAATCGCGATCATCGCCCGCGGCCTGTAAAATAGCCACTTGTTCTTCGGAAAGATTTTGCTGAAGCGGCTGGTTTTTGGCGTCATTTTCAGAATAAACATACACGCCCAAATCCAGATTTTCACTGGTGTAATTTCCGCCGCCATAACCAATGAATCGCGTGTAGCTTCGGTCTGTAAATTGATATTCAACCACAATACGCATATTGCTGGTTATGGGATATGTTGGGTTGAATTTCAGTTCGCCCGCGTTATAATCAATCACATAATCGGCATTTTCACCGCGTTTCAATAGCAAACCGTTCACATAAACCCGTTCGCTGCCAGAAACCACCAAAATATAAAGTTCTCCGTTTGGGCCCACCAATTTGTACGGACCTTGGTTTCCTTCCTGCCCCAAAAATTCACTTTTTGAAAAAACGCCGCGCACCAAAGCTCCCGAAGCAAAAGCAGAAATTTTTGAACCATCTTCATTATTAAACGTTCCGCCGAGTGAAATTCCCTGCACCTTTTTTGTGAATCGACCGAAATAACTATTATTGTTTTGAAGGTCAATATCGCCCGCGCGAATGTTCCAGTTTTCGCCGAAAAGTTCGATGAAAATCTGATCAAATTCATTCAAACTTTGCGAATAGCCCGCTTCCTGCGCAGGTATATTTGCATCTTGGATTGATGCGCGAATGGAAACCTTTTCGCTCAATTTTCCCGTAATTTGAAGGTCGAGTTCGCTGTTTACAACCGCGTTTTGGTTATTTCCGATAGTGATTCCGCGCGAAATGCTGCCGGAAGTGTTCAATCCGTCAAAAGGAGTGAAGGTATTTTTATTGGTGCTCTCGCCCAAGGTGTAAAGTTTGTCCATTTGGCCCGTATTCTCCACAATGATATTTTTATCAAAAGTGTAGTAATCACGTGTCAAAAAATCGGGATATCGCAAATATTGAATTGTTAATGAATCATTTTGTTGCTGCAATTCTTCGGAAAAAATAATAATCCCTTTTTTGAAATCTACCCGATAACTGAAGGGATTTGGCGAATTTCCATCGTTGTCAAGAATTGCGAAGCGTTGCGGATTGATACTAACGCTGTCCAAAACCACCGTGTCCCGCAAAGCGACTTTCTTTTCGCGATAGTTTGAAGAAATATCCTGCGCTTGGCCAAGGGCCGCAATAAAAAGGAAAGAAACTAACAGGTATAACTTCATACTTTTTCCGCATTTCGACTTCGCTCAATATGGACTTCGGCGGGAATCTTTTGATTCAACAACAAAACTTGATAGTTAAACTTAATACACAAGCTTTTATTTTGTCGGTTATTTATTGATAACCTTCATAGAAATATCTTTTGTAAATATAATAGGTTATTTACTTTAGCCATGTAAATTCACTCTGCGTACTCTGTGCCTCTGTGGTATAATTATAGCAACCACAAAGGCACAGAGTATGCAGAGAATTAATTTTTATAATTTGAAAATAATATCATATAACGTAAACGGAATCCGCGCCGCGATGCGAAAAGGATTTATAGATTGGCTGAAAGCCGCAAACCCCGATGTTATCTGCCTTCAGGAAACAAAAGCGAATTTTGACCAAGTTGAAATCGAGCAAATTGAAGCCGCGGGCTATCCATATCATTATTGGTACAGCGCCGTAAAAAAAGGCTACAGCGGCGTTGCGATTTTTTCAAAAATAAAACCGAACCACGTGGAATACGGCACCGGCATTGAATATATGGATGGCGAAGGAAGAAACATTCGCGTGGATTTTGATGAAGTTTCGGTAATGAGTCTGTATTTGCCCAGCGGAACAAATATTGCCCGTTTGGAGCATAAATTCACTTATATGGCCGATTTCCAGAAATATGTTGACAATCTGAAATTGCAGATTCCCAATTTGGTTATTTGCGGCGATTACAATATTTGTCACGAAGCGATAGATATTCACGATCCAATCCGAAACGCGAATGTTTCCGGGTTTTTGCCTGTGGAACGGAAATGGCTTGACGGGTTTATGAAAAGTGGTTTTATTGACAGTTTTCGCCATTTCAACAAAGAGCCGCACAACTACACATGGTGGAGTTACCGCGCAAACGCCCGAAACAATAACAAAGGTTGGCGGATAGATTATTGTTTGGTTTCGGAGCCGCTTCGGAAAAACCTAAAACGTGCAGTAATATTGCCCGATGCCATGCACAGCGACCATTGCCCGCATTTGGTGGAACTACAATTCCCGTGAAAACGGGAATCCCATGAATTGAAACTCAAATTTT
>JBEBRF010000081.1:0-10829 GCA_040394975.1 Aequorivita soesokkakensis | reverse complement strand
ATTCAACGATTCAACGATTCAACAATTCAACACCATTCAAAGCACACTTTTCTGTTTTTTGTAAAATGCATCGGCCTGCATTTGCATCAGTTCGCGGGCTTTTTTGCGTTTGTAGTCGTAGAGTTCCTGTTCTTCGGCTATGTCGGCATAAACTCTATTGTTTATGTCGCGGTCAGTGGTTACTAATACGTCCCGTTGTGCCTTTTGTTGGGTTACCCATGATTTTAACGCGCTTTCCTGTTCCTCCAACTTTAAATCGTAAGCCCCTTTTGGGGATAATAATTTTGCGAGAATTGGGGAAGTTTCAATTGCCAAAAACAGTAGAAAAATAAACAGTGATGGAAGCAACGGTAATTTGTTCAATGCGTTTACGCGCGCCATCAAACCATCAAAACCATCGATTATAGGTTGGGTCTCGGTTACTTTTGTTTTATATTCGGTGGCGAGGGTTGCAATTTTTGCTTCCGCTGCGGTTATTTTTTCTGCGTTTGTTTTTTTCAGTTCTGCCAAAGCGATTAATTCAGCATCGTGTTTATCGCGCTTTTCTTTATATACTGGCCCTTTGCCCAGTTTTTGGGTGCCGGCGGTTCCTTCCGCTTCGGAAATGTAAGTGTTATAAAGTGCATTTACTTCCGTTTCCTTATCGGTAATCTCCTTTTTTAAACCAGCGATTTCAGTTTCCAAGACGGTTACTGAAGGCGTGTATTGCAGCGCCAATTGGTCTTTGTTGGCGAGGGTCATTTCGTTTTTCTCGGTGAGCAGAACTTGGTTTATTTCCTTTTCGAAAATTTTCATTTCCAAAGGTTTTGAGATAACTATCGCAATGATTATGGCCAAAGCGATTCGCGGCGAGGCCTGCAAGAGTTCATCAAAGAAACTGTTGCGTTTTTTGATGGTGGAAACAATGAATCTATCGAGATTGAAAATGAGCAAACCCCAAATTATTCCGAAGAAAATAGCGGAGAAATAAGTGTCGAAAACCGTGTAAAGCGCATAGGCGGCGGCAATGGTTGCCATAACGGCGGTAAAGAAAACGGTGGCGCCAATGCCGGCGTATTTAGTGCGTTCGCCGGGGGAACATTCTTCAAGAATAGCGGTATCTGCGCCGGAGCAGAAAATGAAAAAACGTTGTAGCATAGGTATTTTAGATTGATGTGAGAGTATAACGCTTTTTCTTGCAGAATGTTACATTAATTGCTTTAGGCTGTAAGCTTTAAGACATAAGCTTACGGCCTACAGCCTAAAGCTTAAAGCCTATTTTGGAATATTTTCCACCAAAACGTTATTCCCTGCTTTATCATAGTATGTGCAGGTCATTTCATTTAGGTTTGCGTGCCATTTTTCTATCCCTGTTGCAGCGCAGTGACGGCAGAAAGTTTGATAGTCGGTTTGGCCTTGTTGGTGTATTTTTAGGTAGTTTTTGAATTGCATTTTGTTGCTTTGGGTTGCAATTTCAAGGGGTCCATACATGGGGTTTGACGCTGTTTGGAAATTGTTTGTGCCAAAATAAACGGTGTGGCTGTCTGTTACCCAAGTTTCAAAAGCGGTTACGCCAAGAGCTTTGATTTCCCGAATATATTTTGGAAAATCTGCGCCGGTTTTTACTTTGCTGTGGGCTTCTTTTATTTGGGTGATTGTGAACATTATTGGCAAATATACAGTTTCCCATTGGCTATTTATAGTATGGAATGGTGCATCCTTTTGTTTCTTTTCAAGTATGTTATCGTTTTAAGGTGAAGTGGATGCGGTACTCCATCCCGTTTTTGAAAATGGCTTTGAACCAATCCGAAGAAGACATTTGTGTGTTGTTATAGTTTCCGTTCCAGCCTTTGGTTTTCGTATTTAATATGAAGTTTGCGGAAGGTGCTGTGCCCTTAACCTTCATTGAAAAGGGACTGTAAATTTCACCATTAAATAGGTTTGATGACCTCAAATTTCAATCCGCTTCCGGCATCTGTAAAAAACGTTGTGTCTCCGCTTTTTGAAATCTTTAATGTCATTTTTGTACGGGTGGTGCTGATGGTTTGGTTGCTTTCGTTGAAACTCCAAGTGGCGTTTTTATTGGAGGTGGTGCTATATGAATAGGCAGTGCTATTTTCCTGTTTTTGCTTTACTTCAAAACTATTGTCAGCATACAGATTTATCACGGCGTGTTTCATTGATTCTGCCATTTTAGGATTGTTGCTGCTGTTTTCAACATTTACCACAAGCCACGATCCCGTAACGTCTTTTTTAGAAAGGGATTGGCTTTGTGCGGCAGCGACAAAAATAACGAAGGCGATGAGTGTGATTACATTTTTCATGGGGTTACTGTTTTTGGAATTGTTTGAGTGAAATTTAATCTTCGTGAAAGATAGGAAATTTTATACTTTCTGATGCACGGCTGAAAAAATGGGAAATAAAAATAGAAAGGCGGGCTTTATTTATTTTTATTGGCAATGGATTTGTCGGAATATGCCATTACATAAAAAAAAAGCCCCAGCAAGCGGGGCATTTTAGTTGACCAAGTGAGGTTTAAAAATTACTGTTTCGTTATTTTAATGGTGGCTTGGTGCCCGTCATTAGTTTTCACGGTGGCCAAATAAATTCCTGCGGGACCGTTAATTTCCACATCCAGCGTTTGGGCATTTTTATGATTTTCCGTGGCAACGGTTTGGCCCAATATATTGGTGACTGCGATTGAAATTCCGGAATAGCTCTGGCCCAAGTTAATGGTAAATTTGCCAGTGGTAGGGTTTGGATAAGCGCTCAATGAAGCTGCGAAACTATTTTTGGAAACCCCCAGAATTGAAGCGGTGGTTTTGAATACCCAATAATCCTCCGCGCCGCGGCTGTTATCGTCCTTATCGCCCGAAATGTTACTTCTTGAAGCACAGAACATTGCAAATGTGCCATCGTTGTTTTCAATAATGTATGGACCACTTTCATCCGCAGACCCGCCGATACTGTTTTGTGAAAGAAGATTGCCAGATGGACTAAGCTTTAAAAGCCAATAGTCATAGCCTCCATTACTGTTTTCGGTTTTGTCGCCACTTATGTTGCTGTTGCTATAACTGGCAATCAGGTAGTTTCCATCAGCCAGTTCCACGACATCTCGGGGGTAGTCAATTCCGCTTCCACCAATGGTGTTTTGCCAAAGAAGGTTTCCGGTGTTGTCCAGTTTTAAGATCCATCCGTCAAAGTCACCTTGGGAGTTTTCGTTTTTGTCTCCCGAAATATTTGATCTTGAATAGCCCGCAACCAAAAAATTTCCATTGTCCAGTTCAATCATATTGCGGAATACGTCGCTATCACTTCCGCCATAGGTTCGCTCCCATTGAACCGACCCGGTATCGCTGAGTTTTACGATCCAATAATCATTTCCGCCCCTGGTGTTCTCTGTTTTGTCCCCGGAGATGGGTGAGTTTGAATAGCCCCCGATGATATAGCCACCGTCCATGGTTTGAAACGCCGCTTGAGGCCTATCGACCAAACTTCCACCGATGCTCTTCTGCCAAAGTATGTTCCCAGTGGCATCCAACTTTAGGGCCCAATAATCGCGCTGGCCTTTGGAAGGTTCTGTTTTGTCACCACTTATGCCGCTATCGGAATATCCCCCCACGAAATATCCCCCATCGGAAGTTTCCACAATGTAGGTGTCAAATTCAGGCTGATTGCCACCGTAAGTTTTCTGCCAAGAAATGGTCCCGGAAGCATCCAGTTTTATGATCCAATAATCCAATCCACCGCGGGAGTTTTCAGTTTTGTCCCCAGAAATGTTGGAATCTGAACCGGCGCCCAAAATGTAGCCACCATCTGTGGTCTGTTGAAGCGAAATGAGAAAATCATCGCCGCTTCCGCCAATGGTGTTCTGCCATTGAATGTTTCCTGAATTGTCGATTTTTACGATCCAAATATCCAATTGGCCGTTGCTGTTTTCGGTTTTTTCACCAGAAATGTTGCTGGAAGAATATCCGCCCAGAATGTATCCGCCATCTGCGGTAGCCTGAAAGGCCGTTGAAAAATCGCCCGCGTTGCCACCAATGGTCTTCTGCCAAATAATGGCAGGGTCTTGTGAATGGGCGGTAGCAATTCCCAGAAGAATGGTGAAAATGGTAACTATAGCTTTCATTGGTTTTTATTTTAAGATTACTGCAATGTATCGGGTGGGTGATGGAAATGTCATCTTTGGTTTTAGGCATTAATACAAGGGCGGGGACCAAGGGAAATATTCAAAAATAAATGCCCTAATACCATTAAAAGTGCGTGGAACTGCTTTGGTTCCTAAAAACTTAATTTGAAACCTTTTAAAATTATTATCTATAACCAAAAAAGAATTTTATTTTTGTGTACTATCCCTAAGAATATGTCGCACCACAAATTTATTGTTTGTAGTTATGTCCAAACCTTGCACAATGGAAGCGTTTGCTGGCAATCGCCCAGCAACATTGCCTTGGTGAAATATTGGGGAAAATATGGGGAACAATTACCGATGAACCCTTCGGTGAGCTTTACCTTAAACAACTGCCATACCAAAACCTCGGTTTCCTATGTAAGGAAAAATTCTGGGGAATTTGATTTCGAAGTTTATCTTGACGGGAAAAGGGAGCTTTCCTTTGAGCCGAAAATCCAAAAATTTTTTGAGAGAGTTGAAGTGTACCTTCCATTTTTAAAGGATTTCAAATTTAAGATTGAAACTTCCAATAGTTTCCCACACAGCAGCGGAATAGCATCCTCGGCCAGCGGAATGAGCGCGTTGGCACTTTGCCTGATGGATATGGAGCAGCAAATGCAGCCTCAAATTACGGCAGACTATTTTATTGAAAAAGCCTCCTTTCTTGCCCGTTTGGGATCGGGAAGCGCCTCACGGAGTGTGGAAGGCCCGCTGATAGTTTGGGGCGAACATTTGAAAATTGAGGGAAGCAGTAATTTTTATGCTACCCAGTATCCGTTTGAAATCCATGAGAATTTTAATAATTATCAAGACACCATCCTTTTGGTTGATAAAGGCGAAAAACAGGTGAGCAGCACCTTGGGCCACGATTTGATGCTTGACAATCCTTTTGCCGAACAGCGCTTTAGGCAGGCCAAAGAAAACCTTTCCCGTTTGATTCCCGTTTTTACCCAGGGAAACCTTTCCGAATTTATAAAAATTGTGGAGAGCGAGGCATTATCGCTGCACGCTATGATGATGACCTCTATGCCTTATTTTATCTTGATGAAACCCAACACTTTGGAAATAATAAACCGCATTTGGAAATTTAGGGAAGAAACCGGAAGCAAGCTCTGTTTTACTTTGGATGCGGGGGCAAACGTACACGTGCTCTATCCCAAAATTGAAACTGATTCCGTTTTGCGATTCATCACAAATAACCTTTCACAATTCTGTAAGAACAATGAGTTTATACTGGATGAGGTGGGTTCGGGGGCTAAAAAGATTCTGGATTAGCTGGTTTCTCCTTTTTTATTTCGAATTATAACAAATACAAGAGCGAGCGCAACGATGCCTGCAAGTGCATACCACCACCATGCTACATTATTATTCAAATCAATGGGCGAAGTGTCACCCATAAGCACAAGTCCCGCCCAATATTGAGGTGCCGCCATACGGCCTTCGGCGGTGGTTAGGTAACTGAGTTTTGCTTTTCGCAGGGCTTCATCTTTGGCCATTCCGGCTGAAAGATTGTCGTAAAATAGCTTAATGATATTGGCGCTGGATTGTTCGTCAATTTCCCAAAGACTGGTGAGGATGCTTTCGCTCCCAGCATAATTAAAGGCGTGTGCCAATGATATCATTCCCTCGCCGGCCTGGTATGCAGGTTTTCCAGTTTCACAGGCGGTGAGGATGGCCAGATTGGAAGAGAGGTCAATGTTGTAAATTTCATAGGAATACAGTGAGTTTTCGCCATAGCTCTCAATGCCATCGGTCTTTTTTGCAAATATAAGGCGGCTCAGCTCTGGGCTTATGTTGTTGCTTTCTGCATGGGTGCCAATGTGGATTATTTTGTGTTCTTTGGCGCGGTTAATAAACAATTCTTTGTTCGCGTTTTCATTTATAAAATAATTGCCGTTAAAAACCCGGGCATACTGTTTCACCAAATCTTCACTAAAAGGCTGCGGAAGCAAGCGCAGATAGGTTCTGTCCAAAGCCACCGAATCCTTGATGGCAATTTTGTACGCCTCTTTCATCTGTGTATTGAAACCCGGCGCAAAGGCGATAAATTCAGAAGAATAATTGGCGACCTTGTTTTTCTCTTTATAGAGCAACAGACTGAAATTATAAGAAATATCATACTTGGCCAAGAGGCTGATGGACGCCATTTCCTGAAAATTCCGCATGGGTTTTGTGGTCAGCGTTTCAAAACTTAGGTTGAAAAGGTCTTGGTCCGGAATGATGACTACCTTTTGGGTCTGCACATATTTTTCTATGGGAAACCAGAGGCCGCGATAAAGTTGATATAACAACGGGCGCATTTTTTTAACTGAGAACTCGTCGTTTTGAACTTTTGGAATATGTTCTTTTATGGGTGAATAATCCAACCGAATCATTTTCTTTATGGTTTTGGAAACCACATAAACGTAAAGTTCTTTTTCAATAAAAATATATCGGACCAACGTAGTGTTTTCAGGTATTTTCTGCTGAAGATCGGTTGTGGGTTCCTCGAGGGTGGCATACCTCATTTTGTAATATTTTGGATAATTCAGCCGCAATGAATCCAGAAACCATTCCCAATTTTCAGAGGCTTTAAAGAAAGGTGCTATACTGCTGTTCTCTGAATCATTCAGCGAAGAAACCATATTCTCCCTTAAGGCTTTCTCTCTTTCCACCACTTTTTGCGGAATATGCTGAAACGCCACATTGTCCCGAAGGTTCAGCCTCGATCGGATACGGCTGTAAATGCTGGATTCATGGAGGGCAATGAGTTTGTCCAAATAAACTTCATCTTTTGTAAGGCTGAAAAGTTCTAACCGAAGCTTCTCTGCAAAGTTCAGGAGTTCTTCGTTTTCGGTAATCAGCAAGCGCACGTCGTCATTGTTGCTCACCACTTTTTTGCGCTGTTCTAAAATTGCAACCCCTTCCTCCACTTGATTTAAAAGATCTTTCAAAAACGGCAGTGTTTTTTGGGCCGCTGAATGGTATTTTGATTTGGCGTTTATAAGCAGCGCTTGGGGCTTTCGGTATTGGCTCAGAATGGAATCGGTAGCGCTAAGTTTCTCAGCATTTTTTAAAAAGTTGAATTGCAACGCTTCCTCGCTATATTTTTGGGCTTGGGGAAAATTTTTCAGTAAATAATGAACTTGGGCCAAATTGATGGTGTGATAGAATTCCTGCAATGTATTTTGAAAATCGCCCGTATGGGTGAAATTGTATGTTTCCGTGGCCAGGGCAACGGCTTTTTCGTGTTTTCCGTTTTTTGCGGCAAACAGGGAATATTCAAGCAGATTGTCCAGAAAATCCTTGGTATAAACGTTGCCCATGGATTTGCGATACACGCGTTCTGCCCGGTCATAAAAATCGGCGGCATTTTCAATGTCGTGCAAAGATTCATAAATTGTGGCACGGGTGGAGAGGGCGGCGGCTTCCCAATATAGATCGGCACCGGCGCTGGTTTTTAACAGGTTTAGGGCCCTATCGGCATTTTTTGCTGCGCCTTCAAAATCCCGGCTTGCCGTTTTGGCCTCGGCCAGAATAATGTTCGAAATGATGATGTTTATGTCATTTTTTTCGAACAATTTTTTCTTCTGTTCAAAGGAATATTCAATCAGTTCCTGTGAGCGGGAATATTCGCCCAACGTATTGTAGAATGTGGCCATGTTGTCGATGGTCACACATTGGTTGTTCTTTGCCTTATTGATGCGGGATTCATCGGTGGAGCGGTTTATATATTCTTGATATCCGGCAATGGCTTCTTCAGAAATTGAAATGGCCTGTTGGCTTTTTCCCAAGGCATTCCAAATAATGGCGAGGTTCATCTTGATGAGCGATGGGCGATAATAGCGGTTCATAATGTCGGTTTCGTCCGTTTTTTCAAGCACTCTTACCGCTTCCTGAAAATAATATTTCGCACTGTCCATTTTTGCTTCCTGCCACATCATCCCGCCCAGTGCATTGTAAACCTGATTGTAAAAAACATAATCCTGCTTGCCAGTTTTCTTTAAAAGTTGGAGGGCTTTTTCATAGTGTTTTTTTGAAAGGGGAAAATTGCCCAGTTTGGAAGCATAGTACCCTTGCCGATACTGAACCCCTGCCAAATCGGTATTGTTGGGTTCGGTATTTTTATGGGCATAGGGAAGGGCGGTAGCCAAAAGGTCATACGCCTTTCGGTGCTGCCCCGCATCATCGTAGATCCAGCCCATTTCTGTAATGGCCTCCACTACAAAGTGTGGCGAAGCGTGTTTTTTTATTTCTTGGGTAAGGGCTTCACCTTTTTTGATGGCCAGCGCTTTGTTTCCTTGGTTCAGTTTAAAACTTCCCTCAAATTGTATGTAACGAAACAGGCTGTCATACACTTTTGCTGTTCGGTAATGGGCCAGGTTTTTGGCAATGGCCACTTCCGCTTTTGCAAGGGAATCCTGTTCCACCAACGTTTGGATTTCCTTCACGGTCATTAGTTTTTCCTGTGAATAGTTGAGGCCCGAAAAAAGAAAAATAGCGAATTGAAGAATGCAAAAAATAATCCCGCGGTGGCTTGCCATAGATGATAACCTGAAATTAATCGAATTTTTTTAGGGGATATAATTTTAAGAAAGATACAAATAATTTTTGATTGCAAAACCCCATAAAACAACTCATAGAATTGTCCGGAATTCCGGTTGTCTTTTGGGTTCATTTATTTTGCCCGGCAGTTTTATGGATATTGCGAATGGTTTATTCACATATCTTTCTGATAATTTGCTTGTTAAAATCGTTATCTTTGCCACATATTTAGTTTTGGAAATTTAAGACTCACTATATTGTCAGCTTAAAAATAATATGAACGGACCCCTCTTCTACTCAAAAATCCTGCTTTTCGGTGAATATGGAATTATCAAGGATTCCAAAGGACTTTCCATTCCGTATAATTTTTACAACGGAGCCCTAAAAATTGACAAGCACCACACAATTTCAACCCATAAATCAAATGCTGGGCTTAAGAGATTTGTAGCCTATTTGGAAACCCTTCAAAATGAAAACCCAAATTTGGTATCTTTTGATATGGACGCCTTAAAGAATGACGTTGAAAACGGACTTTATTTTGACAGCAGCATCCCGCAGGGCTATGGCGTGGGCAGCAGCGGGGCTTTGGTTGCAGCCGTTTATGATAAATATGCCAACAATAAAATCACCGTTCTTGAAAATCTTACGCGTGAAAAATTGCTTTCCCTAAAAGCTATTTTCGCTGAAATGGAATCCTTTTTCCACGGAAAGTCCTCCGGGCTCGACCCGTTGAACAGTTATTTGAGCCTTCCCATTTTGATCAATTCCAAAGACAATATTGAGCCCGCCGGTATTCCATCGCAAACGGAAAATGGAAAAGGAGCGGTGTTTTTGTTGGACAGTGGCAGCACCGGCGAAACCGCGCCCATGATCCAGATTTTTATGGAAAACATGAAGCAGGAAGGTTTCCGGAATATGCTGAAGGAGCAGTTCACAAAACATACGGATGCCTGCGTCGATGATTTTCTGCAGGGCGATGTAAAATCGCTTTTTGGAAACATTAAGCAACTATCAAAAGTGGTGCTCGACAATTTTAAACCAATGATCCCCGCACAATTCCATAAACTTTGGAAAAAGGGAATTGACAGCAACGCCTACTATCTAAAACTTTGCGGTTCCGGCGGCGGCGGCTATATGCTGGGCTTCACGGAAGATATTGACAAGGCCCGCAAGGCTTTGAAAGATTATAAGCTGGAAGTGGTTTATAGTTTTTAAAAATGACTTTTTTCTGAAGATTTCCTTTCAGATTTTTCAACTTTAAAATTTTATGCTCAACCGAAAACAAAAACTCTTCCTTTTAAAGTTTTTTAGCCTGTTTTCGGTGGTCCGCGGGTATAATATCTTAATTATCGTAATCGCCCAATACCTTGCCAGCATTTATATTTTGGCGCCAAACCTGCGCGTCCGCGAGGTTTTGTTTGACGTAAATTTGTTGATGCTCGTGCTCGCTTCTTCCTCCGCAATTGCGGGCGGATACATCATAAACAGTTTTTACGACAGCGAAAAGGATTTGATAAACCGCCCCCGAAAAACGATGCTGGACAAGCTCGTTAGCCAGCGCACAAAGCTTTCGGCCTATTTTGTTTTGAATTTCCTTTCAGTCATTTTTGCAAGTTATGTTTCGTTTAGAGCCGTTTTATTCTTTTCGATTTACATTTTTTTCCTTTGGTTTTATTCGCATAAACTGAAAAAATACCCATTCATAGGAAACATTACCGCGGCAATTTTGGCGGTGGTGCCCTTCTTCGCCATTTTTGTGCACTATGGAAATTTCGACATTGTCATTTTTGTGCACGCTACATTTCTCTTTTTGT
Source organism: Aequorivita soesokkakensis (assembly GCA_040394975.1). Lineage (GTDB taxonomy): Bacteria > Bacteroidota > Bacteroidia > Flavobacteriales > Flavobacteriaceae > Aequorivita > Aequorivita soesokkakensis_A. Next base: position 338 of record JBEBRF010000081.1, on the reverse strand, counting down.
TGATTTCCATGCGCGAATTAGTAAAGGATTTGGAAAACCTAAAAGGCGATTTAACCCATGGTTACAATACCATTCCAGTGGTTTATGGAGAAAGAACCTCAAAACGGATGTTGACCATTTTAAGCTTTTTGACCTTGGTGCCAATCATTTTGCTCGTCACGAAATTCAAAAATGAAATTGGATATATGGATTACTACTTTTACGCGAGCATCATCGGACTGGCTATATTTCTTGCGGTTTTGTGGTATTCAAAACGGAAACTACACTATTTGTTGCTGCACAATATTTTGAAATTTGCCATCGTCATTGGCGTTTTCAGTATTGTATTGATTCACGTG
>JBEBRF010000080.1:0-11050 GCA_040394975.1 Aequorivita soesokkakensis | reverse complement strand
ACTGGAACCCAGCCGAGTCCCGGATCCTGGCGCGGGATTTTTATGGAAAGTGGAAACCCTACCAACATTATGGAACACGTAACCGTAACCTATGGCGGCGGCCAAGCTTTTAACAGTAATGGCGACCGCGGAAATATTATTGTATATGCAGATGGCGCCTTAACCTTAAAAAATTGCACCATCAGCAATAGCCAAACTTCGGGTCTAAACGCCATTTATAGAAACACCAGCCTGACCCTGCAAAACAATAGCTTCACCGGCAATGCCAACCCATTGCTTATCAATACCGTGTATGCAACCCAAACCTCGGCTTCAGATAATTATTCGGGCAACGCGTTGGACCGGGTCTTGCTCTACAATTATTCCGCTGAATTTGAGAACTCAAGCGTTTGGAAGAAAGTAAATGTACCCTACCGGGTGCTCAATACCGGTATTAGTGGCGTAAATGCAAGAGGCGAGTTGACCATTGAACCAGGAGTAACCATAGAAATGTCGCCCGGCACCGAGATAAATATCCGTGATACAGGGGGATTGAAAATGGTAGGAAATGCGGCTAATCCCATAACCATTAAAGGAGTATCCAATACCCCGGGTTCTTGGAAAGGCATCAAAATAGACGGTACCAACCCGATGAATGAAATCGCATTTGCTACCCTAAGCAATGCAGGGGAAGACCCAAGTACCAACAAAGGTGCAATTGATCTTTGGTACAATGCCAAACTGAGCGTACACGATACCCAATTTAAGGATCTTGCATCCTGCGGTGTGTACGGCAGATTGCTTGGCGGCCAAACTTCAAACCCCAATTATTCCTCCTACAACCTTACTTTTACCAACACCCCGTGTTCTGAATTTTTTGAATAATAGCGCCATATAAGTTGCAACAATAGGTTTCACTATCCTTTGTTAAGAGCCTTTCGGAAGACTTACTTCTCCGAAAGGCTTTTGTTTTTTGGCGATACTTACGTTTAATAATTATCTTTGGATAAAACCTTGCGCTATGACCAACTCCCAACGCTTCAAATTTCCAAAAACAGTCCTTTTCGGAATAACAGCACTTTATATCGTATTGATGGTGGCCACTTATTATCTTTACTACAAAGAACCCGTAATTGTCTGTGCCCAGCGCTTGTTGGTGGCGCAAGCTATTGCTCTGGTCTTTCAGCTAATTCTCAATTATATTAATTATCATTCCCAACGGAAAATAATAGTGCTTGCCACGCTTTTTATCAGCGCCATGTTGGTAATGGGAATAATTTCCGGCTTTTTCAATCTGTCATTGCTTTGTGGTTATTACAATTTATAATCTATCTGAATGTTAGGGAAATAAAAATCGGCCGGGTTTTTTAATCCCGACCGATTTTCGCTTTAACTAATCTAATAAAAATTAACTTACTCTTTAATTAAACGTTTCCAAATATCGCTGGATTCACCTTTAATTTTCACCATATACACGGCGGCATTAAGCGGTTCCACATCAATTGTTCTTAAGGAGCCCATTCCGCGGAGATCGGCTTTTTGCACCAACCTGCCACGTAGGTCATAGATTTCCAATTCCTGTAAATCCAATCCTTGCGGGTTGCTTATGTTTAAGGTGTTATTGGTTGGTACAGGGTAAAGCACTATGGAACTCAAACTCAAATTCTGTTCCTCGATACCGATAGTAGTTTCTACAGTTAACTCAAAGTCACAGGTTGAGGTGTTTCCATATTCGTCCGTTGCCGTAAAGGTAATGGTATATACCCCGTCTGGTAAGGCCGTGCCCGGTGCCGGCGATTGGGTAAGAAGGGTTACCGGATCGGTACAGTTGTCGATCGCCGTGGCTTCGCCAGTCGCAAAATAATCTGGAACTATATAGAATAGATTTCCTGCTCCCGGATCCACAATTTGGTCCAGCGGACAAGTAAGTACGGGTGCCAACAAATCTACTGCCGTAACAATGGCGGTACAAGTGGAAAGGTTGCCGTTGTTGTCCTGGCTGAAAACCTGCACCGTTACGGGGTTTCCAATATCGGCACAACTAAACTCTGTGATGTCCACCGCTACGGTGAATATTCCACAAGCATCGTCATTGCTTGCTATCACATCACTTGGGTTTAAGGTTGCCGTACCGTCCGCGCCAATTTCAATGGTGAAGTCTTGACAAACAAGGGTCGGGGCCGTATTGTCCATTACCGTAACTATTGCGGTACAGCTGGCAGAATTGCCGTTCACATCAGTTACTGTCAACACCACGGTATTGTCGCCTATGTTGGAACAGTCGAAGGTGTCAATATCCAAAGTGTAGCTTGCAATTCCGCAGGCATCGGTACTTCCGTTGTCAATATCACTTCCGGTGATGGTTACGGTTCCCGTTACGGGATCCAATTCCACGCTAATGTCCTGGCACGCCACAACTGGCGCGGTGATGTCTTCCACGGTAACAATGGCGGTACAGCTGCTGCTGTTGCCGTTCACATCGGTTACGGTCAAGATTACGTTGTTGTCGCCCACATCGGAACAATCAAAGGTATCAATGTCGATGCTAATACTTGCTACCCCACATTGGTCCGTGCTGCCGCCGTCAACATCGGCGGCCGTAATGGTGGCGTTTCCGTTTGCATCCAATTGGATGGTGATGTTTTGGCAAACCGCCACAGGAGCTTCGTTGTCCACTACGGTGATGGTAAAGCTGCAAGTGCTGCTATTTCCGTTTACATCGGTGGCAGTGAATTCAATGGTAGTAACGCCCACTGGGAATTGGCTTCCACTTGGGCTACCCATAGTTTGGACCACAGTAGAAATACCACAATTATCCAGTGCTATCGGCATGGGGAAGCTAACTGTTGCGGAACACAAGCCGGCGGTAGTGTTAATGGTAATATCCGCAGGACAGGCAAGCGTTGGTGGCAGGCTGTCCTCCACTGTTACGATTGTAGTACAAGTGCTAATATTGCCATTGTTGTCAACCACGGTTAAGGTAACAGTGTTGGGCCCAACATTGCTACAATCGAAATCGGTTATATCGATTGAAGTGCTTGCAATGCCACAGGCATCGGTACTTCCGTTATCTATATCGGCAACCGTAATGCTTGCTTCGCCATTGGCATCCAATTGGATGGTGAATGGGGCGGCGCAATTTGCAACTGGGGCCACATTGTCTTCCACAGTAACAATAGTGGTACAGGTGGAAGTGTTGCCATTAACATCGGTTACCGTAAGGGTTACCGTGTTTGGTCCCACATCACTACAATCAAAACTTGAAATGTCAATACTGGTGCTTGCAATGCCGCAAGCATCGTTGCTACCGTTATCGATATCGGCAACAGTAATGGTTGCTACGCCATTCGCATCCAATTGAATGGTGAACGGGGCGGCGCAATTCGCTATTGGGTCAATATTGTCCTCAACGGTAACAATTGTGGTGCAGGTAGAAATGTTTCCGTTCACGTCGGTTACGGTAAGGGTTACCGTGTTCGGCCCTACATTGCTGCAATCGAAATCGGTTATATCGATTGAGGTGCTCGCAATTCCGCAGGCATCGGTACTTCCGTTTTCAATATCGGCAAGGGTAATGCTCGCGTTTCCGGTGGCATCCAATTGGATGGTGAAAGGGGCGGCACAGTTTGCTACGGGAGCAACGTTGTCCTCAACGGTTACAACCGCGGTGCAGGAACTGATATTTCCGTTTTCATCGGTTACCGTAAGCACTACATTGTTTGCGCCCACATTGCTACAGTCAAAAGTTGAAATATCAATGGAAAGGTCAGCAATACCACAGGCATCGGAAGATCCCCCGTCCACATCGGCAGCGGTAATTGTCGCGTTTCCGGCGGCATCAAGCTGCACGGTAATGTTTTGGCACACGGCCACTGGTGCAATGTTGTCTTCAACAAAAATATTGGAGGTACAAGATGAACTATTTCCATTCACATCGGTAACGGTTAAGGTTACGGTGTTTGGGCCTACATCGGCACAGGTGAAGGTGTCCGGACTCACCGAAATATTGGCAATTCCGCAATTATCGGTACTTCCGCCATCAATTAAGGCCGGATCCAAGACCGCTTGGCCATTGGCATCCAACTCCAGTGTGATCACGTTGACCCTCCACACATAATTTACCCCGCTTAAACAATTATCATTTACAAATGCAGAAGAAGCCGTATTATTTCCTCCCGGATCGTTATACCCTGGGGCTCCGGCGTCAAAACTATAAGTATCTGGGTGTTCATTGCAACCACTAACACCCCAAGCGGAATGCCACGCAGTACGGGTTATGGTATTCGGATCGGTAGTATTGGGGTTCGTAGAAATCCAGTAATCTGAAGGTGCGCCACCAAAAAGGAGCGCAGCTGCTTCCTGTCCGGAATAAACCGGAGGATTGTTACCCCAGTACGGGCCGTCATTAACTTGGAAAGATCCCACATACACCGCAACTCCCGCTGCACAAACAGCGATTGGTGGCATGGTATCTTCAACGGTTACAACTGTTGTACAGGTGGAAACGTTACCGTTTACGTCAGTTACCGTTAAGGTTACGGTATTATCCCCAATATTTGAGCAGTCAAAGGTTGTAATGTCTATCGTGGTGCTTGCTATTCCACAATTATCCGTACTTCCGTTGTTGATATCCGCAGCAGTAATGCTCGCATTTCCGTTTCCGTCCAATTGAACGGTAAAAGGGGCGGCACAGCTTGCGGTTGGTGGGGTATTGTCTATTACGGTGATAGTAGTGGTACATGTATCTGTAGCAATACCATCACTTACTGTTAAAACAACATTGGTAACTCCCACGGGATATGGCCCAACGGGATTAACCGTAAAAGTAAGTGGGTCGCCATCCGGATCGGTTGAGCCACCATCAAAATCGGTTGCCACGGCATTGCCAAAACAACTTCCGTCGGCATTTACAATTACAGGTTGGCAAACCGCTACAGGAGGCAAATTACAGGCACTCAAAGGATCGGTAACCGTAACGGTTGCGGTACAAGTGGAACTGTTTCCATTTACATCGGTTACGGTTAATGTAACTGTATTGGCGCCAATATCATTACAGGTGAATGAATTTGGCGCTACAGCAATACTTTGAATTCCGCAATTATCCGAAGAACCGTTATCAATATCAGCGGCCACGATTGAGGCGTTACCGGAAGCGTCAAGGCTTACGGTAAAGTCTTGGCAACTCGCTATTGGATTTATAATGTCTTCCACGGTAACGGTAGCTGTGCAAGTGGACACGTTGCCATTTACATCGGTTACCGTAAGTGTTACCGTATTTGGTCCAATATTCGCGCAGCTAAAACTGCTTGGGGAAACTGACAGCGACTGTATGCCACAGTTATCCACAGAGCCGTTATCAATATCGGCGGCAGTAATGCTCGCATTGCCAGTGGCATCCAAGGAAACAGTTATATCCTGACAGGAAGCGGTGGGCGCAACATTGTCTTCCACGGTGACCGTTGAGGTGCAGGTGGAAACGTTTCCATTTACATCGGTCACGGTTAGGGTAACTGTATTTGCACCAATATTCGCACAAGTGAATGTGGATGGAGATATTGAAAGCGAAGCAATTCCACAGGCATCGGAAGAACCGTTATCAATATCGGCTGCGGTTATGGTTACACTTCCAGTTGCATCAAGTTGTGCGGTAAAGGCTTGGCAAACCGCTGTGGGATCTATATTGTCCTCCACAGTTACGGTAGCTTCACATGTAGCACTATTTCCAGCGGCGTCGGTAACGGTTAAGGTTACGGTTACCGGGGTGCCCACATTACTGCAATCAAAAGTATCAATATCGATGGCGTAAGAAACAATTCCCACGTTATCGGTGGAGCCGCCATCAACAGCTGTAGCAATTATGGTTGCGTTGCCGTTAGCGTCTAATTGTACGGTAATGTCTTGGCATACCGCAGTGGGAGGGGTGGTATCAGGCGGAAGAACGGTATAGAGACATCCCGCTTTTGCTGCCGGATTATATTCGGTCACGTCATTGCTCACCCAATATTGAATATCGTTTATTATTGCCGAAAGCTCAATTGCAGTGCCAGTAATTGGGAAGCCGCCCGGCACTTGGGTACAATCAAACTGCCAGTTATCAATTTCGGTTTCTCCGGCACCGTACACCCGAATCGCATTGACCCCGTTCGTCAATTGATCGGGGAGGGCAGAATTTGAGTTTGTGGTATTTTCGCCATCCCAATCGGCATCAGTGGTAACTCCAGGTTCTACATTTCCATGGATGGCCGTAATAAAACTGGGCGCTGCCGCCGTTCCTTGGTAGGCAAAAATCTGGTCGCCCACTTGTGATAGCACACTGCCCGTAATAAAGCTGCCGGGCAAGGTAACAATATCGCCTGCGAGCATGGCGGAAGGCGCATACCAAGTGGCACTACCTTCCCCGCCTGCACCGGCGCAGGTAATTGTATTGGGATTTGAAACCCCGCAATCAGTAAATTTAATGTTTGTCCCCGCAATTATATCCTTTAAAACAATAAAGGCGAAGGAATCATTTCCATCCAAATTGAAGCCCACAAAAGCTATATCGCCGGGCGCCAAGGTGGTGAAAGGAGGTTCGTTTACAGTAACATCAATGGTACAACTGGCACTGTTGCCAGCCTCGTCCATGGCAGTTAAGGTTACGGTATTTATGCCTACGCCCACCATTGTTCCTGCGGTGGGGGATTGGGTTATGGTTATATTGGCAGGTATTGAAACGTTGTCGGTTGCTGTTGTGCCGCTTACCAAATCTGGAATGGCCGCCAATCCGTTAAGGCCCGCGGTAATCGGGGCAGGAGTGGGGGCACAAACAATTACGGGCGGGATTGTATCGCCTCCCAATGTTATCGTAAAAGTACATCCAGCGGGAATAACGGGATTGAAAACCGTAGCGTCGTTACCTATCCAATTTGTGCGGTCGTTTACCAGTGCACGAATTTCGGCAGGGGTGCCCGAAACCGGACCCCCGGCAAGGGTACAACTAAACTGCCAGTTATCCATTTCAGGGATCAATCGAACCGCGGTGACCCCAGTTATCAACGCATTTGGAAGGGCTGAGGTGGAATTTGAAGTCGCCGCTCCGTCCCAGTTTGTATCATCGCCAGAAGCGTCATTAAACTGAAGCCCGGCAATAAATATAGGTGAAGCAAGGCTGCCTTGAATGGCAAACATTTGATCACCAATAACGCTATAGGCCGCGGGAGCCAATGGCCCCATATTTATGGTAACCACTTCCCCGGCGGTGCGGGCAACGCCTGAGGTCCAAGTAAACGAACCGTCGCCAGCTGCCGTAAAAAATCCGGTAGTGTCGTTCCAGCCCATATCGGTAAAAATAATGGTGGTGGCCGCGTCGATATCCTTTAAAAGTACGAAGGACACGTTGTCCTCGGCATTGGAACCCCCGTCGGCATTTGAGCCAACAAAGGCAATGTCGCCAGCGGTGAGGGCAGTTTGGCTATTTGCATAAAAAGCAAATAGCAATGCAATCAATAAGGTAATTTTTTTCATTTGTTATAAGGTTAAGTGATCGGGGAATGACTTAATGGGCCAAAGGCAATTTGGTTTAGTTCCTCGATGGAAAAATACCTTGAAGGGCAATACAAAAATTGATGCACAGGTATGGGTTTTGTATGGAAAAGGGCACATTATTCCCAGCTGGACCAACCGAACCGGCCGCCATCGTTGTGTTCTGTGAAGCTGCAAAGCCATTTGTTCCGCTCCCTGCAATAAATGTACCCGCTGGGGAATCTGTGGTGCCTTCGTCCGAAGCCATCAGCGGATGCACGTGTGCCGGTAAATTATTGGACATTAAGGTTATCTGGTGGGAACCAGAAACCTCACCTAAGAAGTAATTTGGTAGGCCAGGCCCTTGCCCAAAGTGCATCGGTATTCTCCCGCGGAGGTCGGGCAATGCAAAGGTGGTTTGTCCGTTTCCGCCATACATAGTCCCCAATAAGGAGAACAGCGCGGTATTTTGGGCTATAGAGAGGATTTGGCCGTTGCACATTGCCCATCCTCTTGGGGCGAAGTTAAAGCCGAATGCTTGAATTTGTCCGATAAATGGTTCCATGATTATAAATTTGTTAGTGGGTTAGATTGATATATTAAAATGAATGGTAGTTTGGTCTAAAAAAACTTCTTTTTTGGGCATAAGTCTGTCCCCTAATTTGTGGTGGTCTTTCCAATGGGTGTGGGTTATTTGGGGGCCCACGCTGTTCAGAAGCAATTCCGTAAAGATGGTAGTGTCGTTTTTGGACACCTTAAAATAGATACGTGCACACTTTCCCTTTTCCCTATTTGGAAAATCGGTGATGAAATGATACTGCCCGTTCCCATCGGTGGTCAGTTTGGTCCGGTGCCGATATGATGACGAATTGGGCGAAAGGTGCCACACTTCCACCAGCGCATCGCCAACGGGGGAACTGCCATCTTCATTTAAAATAGTGCCTTTAACGGAGATGGCGGTATCATTATAATAGCCACATCGTAAATCACTTTTGCTCTCAGCGTAGGGGTTGTAGCCCATAAAGGGGTTTTCGGGCGCGAAGGCACTAACAAGGGTAGGGCCTAACACTGCTATTCCCGTAAAGGCGAAGGCGGAATTCCGCATAAAAAGTCTTCGCGAAGTAGTTTTGTCCATACTGTGTAGGTTGGTTAATAATAATAGTCAAAGGGCTTGATTTTCTCGATGATAAACCTAAAACCATAGGCTTAAAACGTAGAAAGTCTTAAAATAAGAGTGCAATTTAGGTCGTTTCTAAGTAAAATATATACGTGTTTATACGTATTTTGAAGAAGAAAAATTAAAAAAACCCGAAACCCTTATTTCGGATATTAAGCTTTGCAAGTATATAACTATCAGGTGAATAGGCAAATTACATTACCGTTTTCTTCCTTCCCAAAATCAATTTTATAGCCCCGCTTCCCTTTTGTCGATTCATTTACATAATGAAAATTGGTTCTTTCAGAAGAATTTTGGCTCATTTTTGGGAAATCGAAATGTTAAAGTTTTAAATGTTAGTGTAAAAAGGATTTCCAACTCCGAATAATCCTACATATATTTTCCGCTTGTCGATTTTAAAAAACAGCTTAACGGATTTCCGGGCATTTCCGGTAAAACCGCCCGCAACCCCAATAAAACCTCATAAAATTTGCAAGCTTTATGCAAGTGGCTTATCATTGTCATGCCCCTTTTCAGTATAAAAAGTTTTATTTTCTAACACCTTTTTTATGAAAAATATGTACGCTCTTCAAAGGCTACCTTTTCTTTTTTGCTGCCTTTTGTCTCTTTTTTCTTTTACTGTTTTTGCTCAGGTGGGAATTGGAAATACCGACCCAGCGGAATCTTCACTTTTAGATATCCGTGATGGTAATAATAACAAAGGGATATTGGTACCCAGGGTGAACATTGAGAATCTTACAACAAAAGCACCTATTACAACAGCAACAATAGACGAAAGCCTATTGGTTTACAATACAAATATCACTACTGGTAAGGGTTTTTATTATTGGAATGGAGCCAAGTGGATTGGTATCGACGGTGAAAATGATTGGAAACTTACAGGTAATTCGGGAACCACTGCTGGTACTAATTTTATTGGGACTACTGATGATGTTCATTTTGAGTTATTTACATACAACACAAGTAGAATGCGTATTCAAAACAATGGGCAAGTAACTGTAGGCTTTGGAGCAGGTATGGCAAACGCAAATCAACAAGTTAATATAGTTAGCACTTTTACAAATGGAGTTGCGGTAGGAGGTTACAGTGGTGGTTCTGGAAGTGGAGTTTTTGGGAAAAATGAAGCTAATGGAAATGGCGTTTTTGGTTTAAACAACAATACAGGAAATGGTGTTTATGGACGGACTCAAGGTGTTGGAACTGGAGTGAAAGGAGAAAGTTCTACTGGTGATGGATGGAGTGTACAAGGAGTGAATGCACCTATATTTAGTGATAATGTTTCATCTCAAAATGATGCATTCTTTGGTTTAACTGACAGTAACGTTAACAAAGCATTTTGGGGGATAAACCACCATGCTTCCGGTGTTGGGATATTAGGAGCAAGCGATAATTTATCGATATATCCGACAGGTGGTGTAGGCGTCTCTGGATCGGGAACGAAAGCTGGTATTTATGGTTATGCAGGTGCAGGAACAGCTGTTAATAATAATAGAGGTAATGCAGCTGGTTTATTTGAATTGGATACGGATAGTGATTCAGGAACAAATGGTACGAACGATGGTACTAGAGCAAGTGCAAAGCTGGCTGGATTTGATAATATTTCCCCCGATGGAACATTAGCTGCTGCTGATAGCTATTATGGTGGATATTTTAGTGGAGGTAATGAAAATAGTGGCACAAGAAGCTATGCTTATGCAGGAATAAAATATGGTGCAAGTGCGAATGGAACTGGTGGAACTAATTATAAGATAATAGGGAATGGCACCAATTCAACTCTCATTAATGACTCTCAAGGAAACCCTAGGATTATGTTCTCTCCAGAAGCACCTGAAATTCTTTTTCAGGATTATGGCGTAGGAAAATTATTAAATGGACAAGCAAGGATTAATATTGATCCAATACTTAAAAAATCATTGTATATAGATACTGAGCACCCTTTAAAAGTGCTTGTTACATTAGAAGGCGATTGCAATGGCGTTTATGTTACTGACAAATCTATCGATGGTTTTACTGTTAAGGAGCTTCAAAATGGAAGAAGTAATGTTTCTTTTTCTTGGCAAATAATTGCAAGTCGTGCTGATGACAAGGATGCTAATGGAAAAGTTACATCCAAACATGTCGGTTTAAGATTACCAATGGGACCAGGACCACTTAAGAGTCCAAAAGCAATTAAAGTAAATCCTAATGCAGTTTATAATTTAGAGAATGATACTAAGAAAAACATATATAATAAAAAAAATGTAGGAACTCTAAGCCAGGATGAATTAGTGGAAATACGCCAAAATCTTTCAGTAGAAGAAAGACCTCTCGAAAATAAAAAATTGGAACAATTATTTAAAGTTCGGTTTAAATTGAAGGATGAAAGTAAAGCAAATACGGATGTATTAAAAAATA
>JBEBRF010000079.1:0-11073 GCA_040394975.1 Aequorivita soesokkakensis | reverse complement strand
GAAACATTTTTGAATTTATATTTTTCGAGATAGTTTTTAATTGCGGTTTTAAAAGCCAATTCCCCAATTTTCTCCCGTAAAATATGAAGCGCCCACGCGCCTTTTTGGTAAAAAGTAAGTGAACTCGCTTTCGGGTTCAATAGCGATTCGCCCTTTCCTTCATCGCTCGCGGCCTTTAATTGCTCGGCGGTTTGGTAGAGTTGCCAATAAAAATAATCCGCTCCAAAAATTTCCCTTTCGGCCAATAACGCGTAATAGGTGGAAAAACCTTCCTGCAACCAATGGTGCTCGCCGGAAGTGGCCGTGACCAAATTCCCGAACCATTGGTGCGCCAGTTCGTGGGCGTTTACGTTTATGTAATTTCTATCGTTGAAACCAATAGAATCAACCACAAACGCTTCGGAAAAAAAGGTGGCGGTAGTGTTTTCCATCCCGGCATATAGAAAATCACGCACAGGAACTTGCTTATAATTTTGCCACGGATACGACACGCCGATCTCGGTTTCCAAAAAATCGAAAATCTGTTTGCTGTAGCGGTACGTTGGCTCAACTTTTAAAGAATCTTTCGGGTTGAAGTATAATTCAATGGGAATTCCGGAATTTGAAACGAGTTCTTTTTTGTTGAAATCACCAATTGCGAAAGCTACCAAATAGCTGGACATTGGGTTTTTCATGTCATATAGCCAAGTGTTGGAATTTACTAATTCATTAAAGAATTTTAAGTTACCATTTCCAATAACAGTTTTATCATGTGGAGCCACAAACATTAAATCAAACTCAATTTTATCATTAACATCATCAATACTCGGCAACCAATGCGAAGTATATTTCCCCTGTCCTTGCGTCCAAATTTGATCTGAAAAGAAATAGACAGTTTGTTTAGGATAAACTTCGTATGAAATTCCAACGGAATACTTTTTCCCTTTTTCAAAATTTGATATTAGCCAGATTTTTTTATCCGTATTGGAAATTTTAATATCATTTTCTTTATCCAGAAATAGTTTGAAATCTATAGCATCGAGAAAAATTGAATCGGTGTTTTTCAATATTTCGAAATCAACAAATAACCCTCCTTCAATTTTTTTTTCCTCAAAATTTGGCGCGACATTTCCAGAAATATTTAAAAAATCCACAACATCAGTCTGCTGGGCGGATAATGGAAGGTAAAGTAAAGGAAAGAAAAACGCTAAAAAAAACCTCATCATTGTTTCTTATGAGAATTGCTTTTTGAACCAAAGTCAATTATAAAATTATCTTTTTTCTCTTGGGAATTTTCAGATGGAAAATCCCTCATTTCATAACATAACCTGAAAAAAGCAAAAACCCGTTCGGCCCCAGAAAGTGCCAAAAACTCTGCTTCCTGCAACCTTTTGCTTTCCTCTTTTGTAGTAAATTTAATTTCCATAGGTTAAAGATAATAATTTTCTGGTCTGTTGTCGGTTATCAGGTGTCTGTTTGGTTCAATTAACGAATTCCGAATTAACCAATCCCGAATTAACCAATCTTCGCGGGAATTAGTATTTTCGTTTTATGAATGCCAATTTTCTGCAAACTCCAATTGATTACCTTAAAGGCGTAGGCCCAAACCGCGCCGATTTGCTGAAAAAAGAGCTCGGCATCCACACTTTTCAGGATTTGCTGAATCTTTTTCCAAATAGATATTTAGACCGAACACAGTATTACAAAATTGCCCAATTGCAACAAACCAACGCGGAAGTTCAAATTATTGGGAAAATAACACACATTAAAACGGTTGAGCAAAAAAAAGGAAAACGTTTGGTGGCAACCTTTATTGACGAAACCGGACAGATGGAACTTGTTTGGTTTCGCGGCCAAAAGTGGATTCGGGAGAATCTGAAATTGAACGTCCCGTACGTAATCTTCGGAAAAACGAATTATTTCAATGGAAGTTTTTCAATGCCGCACCCCGAAATGGAATTGCTCGATGCGCACGAAAAAAGCATCCGCTCGGCAATGCAACCCGTGTATCCTTCCACCGAAAAATTGGCGAACAGCGGCATCACAAATCGGGTGATAAATTCATTGATGCAACAACTGTTTTTGGAGAGCAAAAATGCCTTCGCCGAAACCCTCTCAAAACCGCTTTTGGAACAGCTGAAATTAACCTCAAAAAAGGAGGCACTTTTCAACATACATTTCCCGAAAAGTCAGGCGCATTTGGCACGTGCCGAATACCGATTAAAATTTGAGGAATTGTTCTATATCCAACTGCAATTAATTCGTAAAAACCTCATCCATAAATCGAAAATAAAGGGCTATACTTTTGATAAGATCGGGCATAATTTCAACACCTTTTTTTCGGAACATTTACCCTTTGAATTGACCGAAGCGCAGAAGCGGGTAATCAAGGAAATCCGCAACGATTTGGGAAGCAACGCACAAATGAACCGGCTTTTGCAGGGCGATGTGGGTTCGGGCAAAACCATTGTCGCGCTAATGTCAATGTTAATCGCCCTTGACAACGGTTTTCAAGCCTGTTTAATGGCGCCAACTGAAATTTTGTCAGTACAGCATTATAACGGTTTAGTTGAATTATGTAAATCGCTGAACACCAGAATTGAATTGTTGACTGGCTCAACCAAAACTTCAAAGAGGAAAGAAATTCACGAAAAGCTTGAAAATGGCGAATTAAACATATTAATTGGCACCCATGCCCTACTCGAAGAAAAGGTAAAATTCAAAAATTTGGGGCTTGCAATTGTGGACGAACAACATCGTTTTGGAGTGGAACAACGCAGCAAATTATGGCATAAAGGAAGCCCACCTCAATCCTCCCAAAGGGAGGAAGCCGATAGGATACGTAAAAAATATATGACTGCGAGACCATCTACATATAAATTATTGAAAGAACTTCAAATTGAAAATAAGAAGCAACCAACCCAGGCCGAAACAATTTTATGGGAATGCTTAAAAACCAAAAAACTTGATTATAAATTTAGAAGACAGCATATCATTGATGAGTTTATTGTTGATTTTGTCTGTCTTGAAAAAAGGTTAGTGATTGAAGTAGATGGAGGATATCACAACCATCCGCTACAAAAGGAAGCTGATGAGCTAAGAACCCAGATTTTAAAAGAGCTAAAATTTAAAGTAATACGGTTCACGAATGAAGAAATAATTGGTAGTATCGATAGTTCATTAAAAACAATTGAAGCAGCATTGAAAAGCCTCCCCTCGGGGGAGGTTGGAGGGGCTGTCCCCCCACACATACTTATTATGACCGCCACCCCCATTCCCCGCACCCTCGCCATGAGCGTTTATGGCGACTTGGATATTAGCGTAATTGACGAGCTTCCGCCGGGCCGAAAAGACATCAAAACTGTGCACCGTTTTGATGCAAATAGACTAAAGGTTTTTCGCTTTATAAAAGACGAAATTTCGAAGGGACGGCAGGTGTATATTGTCTATCCTTTGATACAGGAAAGTGAGACGATGGATTATAAGGATTTGATGGACGGTTATGAGAGTATTGTACGCGAATTTCCGTTGCCCGAATATCAAGTTTCCATCGTGCACGGACAAATGAAAGCTGCCGATAAAGAGTATGAAATGAACCGTTTTATAAAAGGCGAAACACAAATTATGGTCGCCACCACCGTAATTGAAGTTGGCGTGAACGTGCCGAACGCCAGCGTAATGGTTATTGAAAGCGCGGAACGTTTCGGGCTTTCGCAGTTGCACCAATTGCGCGGAAGGGTTGGCCGTGGCGCCGAACAGAGCTATTGCATTTTAATGACCGGCCACAAACTTTCCGCCGATGCAAAAACCAGATTGCAAACCATGGTGCGCACCAGTGATGGTTTTGAAATTGCGGAAGTGGACCTAAAACTGCGCGGCCCCGGCGATATGATGGGCACCCAACAAAGTGGCGTGCTAAACCTTCGCATTGCGGATATAGTAAAGGATAGCGAAATATTGAAAATCGCCCGAAGCTATGCCGCACAAACCTTAAAGGCTGATCCAAACCTTACTTCCGAAGAAAATATGCCTATAAAAAACACGTATGAACAGCTTGTAAAATACCGAAATATTTGGAATTATATTTCGTGATAAGTCTTCTTAGTGAAGAAATTTGCCCACGTTTCATTGAAATTGGCATAAGTTTCCAAAGTTCTTAAAATAAAAAATGCCCCACTTTCGCAGGGCTTTTTTTTCAACTAACTCAAACTTCAACAATTTACTGTTCTTTTTTCGCGGGCTGCGCGATGGTTTCCTTTATTTGGTCTTTTATCTTTTCCTTATCGCCCACCACTATCAGCGTCATTTTTTCCGGTGTGATGTATTTTTTCGCCATTTGCTGTACTTGTTGGGGGGTTACCGCGTTTATGTTTTTTACTTGGTTCACCAAAAATGATTCATCCAAATCATGGACATCGAGGAAATTCAACTGTCCAATAATTCCATAAGGCGTTGAATTTTGCAAAACGTAAAGCCCAGATTTGTAGCTTTTAATCCCGTCCAATTCGGCTTTTGATGGAGCTTCGTTTTGCAAGCGAACTATTTCTTTTTTGATTTCATCTACGGAAGCGCCCGTAAATTCCGTAGTAACATCGGCACTTTCATACCAAAGTCCGCTTTTGTAATTCGCCACCAAAGCACTTCCGGGCGAATAGGTATAACCCTTGTCCTCACGGATATTGCTTGTAATTCGAGAACCAAAGGAACCGCCCAAAAGTGTGTTCATAACATCCAGCGGAATATAATCTTTGTTTGAAGGATCGGCCACCGGAAGCCCGTAATAAATGGTAGATTGCGGTGCACCGGGACGGTCAATTATTTGAACCTTTCCGCTGGATTGCGCTTGGGCAATGGGATAATTTTCCTTTGGCCCCTTTCGCCAATCGCCCAATTGGGTTTTCACAACCTCTTTCACTTTTTCGGCATCAAAATTTCCTACTACATAAATGGTGGTGCGTTGTGCGCCAAAATTGGCGTCATAAAAAGATTTTACGTCGCTCAGAGTATAGGAATCAACCTGTTCGGCAGTGGGATATAATCTTCCGTAGGGATGGTTTGGATACATTTCAGCGAAAAAATCCTTCCGCGCTTGGGCACCGGGAGTGGAAAGTGAAACCGTCAAGTTTCGTTTCATGCTATTTTTTAGACGGTCCAATTCACTTTGTGGCAATTTTGGGTTTTCCAAAACATCGGCAAGTATTTTTAGGGCCTCGGGAGCAAATTCCGACAGCACACTGGTGCTTAAGGAAGTATTGTGCGAGCCCACGCCAATATTAAGGTTTCCGCCCATTCCGGCAAGCTTGTCCTTTACGGAATAATCTGCGGTACTGCCCTCTGCCATCAAATCGCCCAACAAATCGGCCAACCAAACCTGGTCTTCGGTCTCGTTTATATTTCCTGTTTTTAAAGTGATGCTGATGGTTGCTTTCGGAATGCTGCCGTAAGGCACCATCACCAATTGCATACCGTTGTCAAGGTTTACAACTTCTTTCTTCGGAAGTGTAAAATCCTTTGGTGCCGCACCTTTTGGCGGGGTCTGTTTCTGTGCGATGCTTGGCACAGCAAGAAACAAGGCTATAAAAAATGTATATATTGATGTTTTCATTTAGTTTGTTTTTTCGTTGTTTGCCAATAATGGATTCACTACCAAAATGGTGCGATTTGTCTTTCTCAAATATTCTGAAATGGTCTTTTTCACAATTTCGGGTGTCACTTTTTTAAATTCGTTTTCCAAAGTATTAATGCGGGCAGGATCGTCATCAAAAAGCGCAAAACTGCAAAGTAGATCGGCACGGCCAAAACCAAAATTCCCACCCAAATCATCGTATAATTTTGAGCGCATTTTCACAATGGCTTTGTCAATCATTTCCTGATTTATTTTTGCCGAAAGCCCGTCGATCACTTCATCAACCGCATCCATTACTTGTTTTTTTGAAGTTTCGGTGTCATAAGTAACATCAAACATAATCTGCATTGGGCCGTTGTAATTAAACATATTTCCCAAATAATTGATGCCGCCGCTAACATAGGAAGTATATCCTTTTTCCTCCACCAATTTTTTCTGAAGCAACGCATTGTCGCCCTGAATTAAAATCTGGTCCAAAAGTCCCATTGCGTAATATTCGGGTGTATTTCGGGTTGGCATGTGGTACGCAACCGCAAGCGCCGGCTTGTTTGCCAAGGAATCGTTCTTTGTAAATTCCTTTTCCTTTTCTTGTCTCGGTTCTGAAATGTCCGGTTTTGCGGGAATCTGCACGGAAGGAATTGAGCCGAAATATTTCTCGATCCAAGCTTTTGCCTCTCCCATTTCAAAATCGCCAACAACAGAAATTGCGGCATTGTTCGGCGCATAATAGGTTTTAAAGAAACTTTCAACATCCTCTAAATTTGCGGCATCCAAATCTTTCAAATCGCCATAAAAGTTGTGGGCGTTGTACCAGTTTGTATTCGCATATTGTGGCATATCCAACCACGGAAACCCGCCGTAGGGCTGGTTTAGCACGTTTACTTTCACTTCGTTTTTCACAACGCCTTGTTGGTTTGTGAGGTTTTCCTGTGTAATTTCGAGACCTTTCATTCGGTCTGCTTCTGCCCAAAGCATCGTTTCCAGTTTGTTCGACGGAACGATTTCAAAATAATTTGTAAAATCGAAACGGGTGGAGCCGTTCAAAACCCCGCCGTTTTGCTGTACCAATTTTATGAATTCCATCTTGCCCAGATTTTGCGAACCTTGGAACATCATGTGTTCAAACAAATGTGCAAAACCCGTCCTGTCCCTTGGCTCAATCCTAAAACCAATGTTGTAATAAACAGCAACAACAACGGTTGGCGAAGATTTATCTGGTGACAAAACCACTTTCAGCCCGTTGTTCAGTTTGTAATATTCCACCGGAACGTTAAATTCCGAAGCTTTCATTTTTTGTGCAGAATCCTTTTGGGAGAAACCAGCAATTGCGGTGGCCAAAAAGAAAAGCAGCAGCAGTTTGTTTTTCATAGTCGGTGGTTTTAGTTAATATAAATAAAAGTATTCAATTTAATAGACAGATAATTGATTAAATTGTTACAAAAAAAGGATTTCAAAAAAAATAATCCTGAAATAAATCATTCACCCTTGAAATGGCGTCACACATTAATATTGTTGCTCATTTCAATACTTATCAGTACTTTTAGGTTATGACAGAAGCCGCCATAGAAGAAGAAAAAAAGGAGCTCGCAAAGCAATACAAACAGTTGCTGAAAATCAGTTATCGCACCCTTACAAAGGAAGATAAAAAATTGATTCGCAGTGCTTTTGATCTTGCCGTTGATGCGCATAAGGAACAGCGCCGCAAAAGTGGCGAGGCCTATATTTTTCACCCAATTGCCGTTGCAAAAATTGTTGCTTCGGAAATCGGTTTGGATGCCACCTCAATCGCCGCCGCGCTTTTACACGACGTGGTTGAAGATACCGAATATACGTTAGAGGATATTGAGCGAATGTTCGGAACTGCCGTGGCAAAAATTGTTGACGGGCTTACAAAGATCGCCCACATTTCAATGTCTGAAGATGTTTCTATGCAAGCGGAAAACTTCCGAAAAATGCTGCTCACGCTCAATGAGGACATTCGGGTAATCATCATAAAAATTGCGGACAGGTTGCACAATATGCAAACCATGGAAAGCATGCCGATGGACAAGCAGCGAAAAATTGCTTCGGAAACACTGTATATTTACGCCCCGCTCGCCCACCGAATTGGACTTTACAATATTAAAACCGATTTGGAGGATTTGGGTTTAAAATTCACGGAACCGGATGTTTACGGAGATATTTTAAGCCGAATAAAAGAAAGTAAGGAAGAGCAGGACGCCTATATTGAAGCTTTTAACAAAGTAATAAAGGATTCGCTTGACGCCGAAAACCTTGATTATGAAATAAAGGGCCGTCCAAAATCCATTTTTTCCATTCGCAGAAAAATGCTCGTGCAAAATGTAAGTTTTGACGAGGTTTATGACAAGTTCGCAGTTCGAATCATCTATAAAAGCACTCCCGAAAACGAAAAATTCTTCGCCTGGAAAATATATTCCATAGTTACGGATCATTTCCGGCCAAATCCCATTCGGTTGCGCGATTGGATTTCTTCGCCAAAATCCACAGGTTACGAAGCCTTGCACATTACCGTAATGGGGCCAAAAGGCCGATGGGTGGAAGTGCAGATTAGAAGTGAACGGATGAACGAGATTGCCGAAAAGGGTTTCGCGGCACATTACAAATACAAAAACAAGGAAAAAGATGACGGCGGGCTGGAAAACTGGTTGAACAAACTTCAGGATACATTGGAGAATTCAGAAATAAGCGCGGTTGATTTTGTGGAGGAATTCAAACTGAATCTGTACGCAAAGGAAATTTTCGTTTTCTCGCCCAAAGGAGATTTGTACTCCCTTCCCAAAGGTGCAACGGCGCTCGATTTTGCCTTCCACATCCACACCGAAATCGGTATGCACACCCGCGGGACCAAAGTGAACGGAAAGTTGGTGCCACTGAGCCACGAACTGAAAAGCGGTGACCAAGTGGAAGTTATCACTTCGGAAAATGCGAAACCCACCACCAACTGGTTAAATTATGCAACCACCGGAAGGGCACGTTCAAAAATAAAATCATCATTAAAGGACGAAAAGAAACAACTCGCCGAGGAAGGAAAGATAATTTTAACCAGAAAATTGAGGTCGCTAAAAATAAATCTTGACGAAGGCACGCTCAATCAGCTCGTGGTTTTCTTTAAGGTAAAAACAAGCCTGGATCTGTACTATCGCGTGGGTGCGGGAATAATTGACAACCAAAAACTGAAGGATTTTGCCGCTTCCCGAAGCAACGCCTTTATCAGCTTCTTCAAAAACCGGATCCGAAAACCGGACAAGCCAGAAGATGTCCACAAAGAAGAAATCACCGAAAAGTTAGACCAATTGGTTTTCGGGAAGAACGAGGATAAACTGGATTACAAAATGGCAAACTGCTGCAACCCCATTCCGGGCGATGATGTTTTTGGCTTTGTCACAGTGAACGAAGGCATAAAAGTCCATAAAACCAATTGCCCGAACGCGCTCCAGCTTCAAAGCAACTACAGTTACCGAATAATGCCCGCCAAGTGGATAGACAGCACACAACGCGAGTTTAAGGCAATCATGGAAATTTCAGGAATTGATACCATCGGGCTGGTAAATGAAGTTACAAAAGTAATCTCAAACAACCTTCACATTGATATGAAAAGCGTCCACTTTGATAGTAATGACGGGGTATTCACAGGAAAAATAGTGGTAGTGGTAAAGAACAAGACCATCCTTAACAACCTTGTTGAAAACATCAAAAAAATTAACGGAATTGACAAAGTCACAAGAGTATAACACGTTAAAACTTAAAACCTGAGGCTGTGGAACCAAGAAAAACCTAAGCCACTTTTCTTTCCTTTCCCAATGCCACATCTAAAAATTGAGTAACTTTACAGCCTTAATTATGAGTTCAAAAACAGACATAAACAATCAGGAAATCGTAAAGAACGTTTTCACTGGCTTTCTTGAGAAAAAAGGACACCGTAAAACGCCGGAACGCTACGCAATCCTTCAGGAAATTTATGACCACGACGACCATTTCGATATTGAGTCACTGTACATAAATATGAAAAATAAAAACTATCGCGTAAGCCGTGCCACACTTTACAACACCATTGAATTGCTCCTGGAATGCGGTTTGGTGCGCAAACACCAGTTTGGCCAAAACCAGGCCCATTATGAAAAATCATACTTTGACAGAAACCACGACCACGTAATACTTGCCGATGGCGAAGTGATCGAGTTTTGCGACCCACGAATTCATACCATCAAAAAAACCATTGAAGAGGTTTTCAATATTGAAATAACAAACCATTCACTTTATTTCTACGGAAATAAAAAAACCGCGGACAAAACAGAAGCGGACAATTCCCAATAAATTATGGCAGTAGATTTACTACTTGGATTGCAATGGGGCGACGAAGGCAAAGGTAAAATTGTCGATGTGCTCACTAAAAATTATGATATAATCGCACGTTTTCAGGGTGGTCCAAATGCAGGGCACACTTTGGAATTTGACGGAATAAAGCACGTTTTGAGAACGATTCCCTCCGGGATTTTCCATAAAAATTCCGTAAACGTAATCGGAAACGGTGTTGTTATAGATCCCGTTGTTTTTGAAAAAGAATTGGAAGCATTGGGAAAATTTGATATCGATTTCAAGAAAAACTTGATTGTTTCCAGAAAAGCACACGTTATTTTGCCAACACACCGTTTGCTTGATGCTGCTTCGGAAGCTTCAAAAGGAAAAGCGAAAATTGGTTCTACTTTGAAAGGAATTGGCCCAACCTATATGGACAAAACCGGGCGGAACGGAATTCGCGTGGGCGATTTGGAACTTGAAAACTGGCAGGAAAAATACCGAGCCTTGGCTGATAAGCACGAAGCGATGATCGCGTTTTATAACGTAGATGTTCAATATGATTTGGCCGACTTGGAAAGAGAATTTTTCGCTTCCGTTGAAACCTTGAAAACGCTCACCTTTATTGATAGCGAAGAATATTTGCACCAGGCACAAAAGGACGGAAAATCTATTTTGGCTGAAGGCGCACAAGGCTCTTTGCTTGATATTGATTTTGGGACCTATCCATTCGTAACATCATCAAACACCACAGCGGCGGGAGCTTGCACGGGCTTGGGCGTTCCACCCAACAAAGTAAAAGATGTCTTCGGAATTTTTAAAGCCTATACCACCCGCGTTGGCAGCGGCCCCTTCCCTACCGAACTTTTTGATGAAGTTGGCGAAAAAATGGCAAAAATCGGGAATGAATTTGGCGCCGTTACCGGCCGTCCGCGTCGTTGCGGTTGGTTGGATTTGGTAGCACTTCGGTATGCAGTTCAAGTAAATGGCGTTACCCAATTAATAATGATGAAAGCCGATGTTTTGAGCGGTTTTGAAACGTTGAAAGTTTGTACTTCATATAATTACAAAGGAAAAACAATACATCATTTTCCCTATAATATTGAGGCCGAAAATGTAACGCCCATCTATTCAGAAATGAAAGGCTGGAA
>JBEBRF010000078.1:0-11122 GCA_040394975.1 Aequorivita soesokkakensis | reverse complement strand
GGTTCGGTCTTTACTTCAATTTCGCTGGCAAAAATAATGGCCGGTTGGTTTTTGGAATAATCGCTATAAGTGAAGAAAGCCATTGTAAGCGAAGCGATCAATAAAATGCCGGAAAACATCGCGCTCACGAAAAGCAACCGTTTTCTTCTTTCCGCAAAAGCGAAATAATAAAAAAGAAACAAAGCCACAAAAAGCACCGAAAATACTACTGCCAAAACCGCCCAGCCTTCAAAAGTAAACACACTGGAAATACCGCTGTACCATTTTGAAAAAACCGTTTTTGGCAAGGGTTCAATGGAATCGATACGTGCGTTTTCGGCGAAAGCGAGATTGTTTTTTATATCGGCATCGTTGGGTGAAAGTTGTAAGGCCTTTTCATAATAATATATGCTGGGGCCAATGTGGTTCAGCTTATACTGCGCATTTCCCAAATTGAAATACAGCTCGGCGGAATGTTCGCCCTTGTCCAAAATCTGCATCCAAGCCGTAATTGCCTGTTGGTATTTCCCGTTTTTGTAATGCTCCTTTCCTTGGTCGAATAGATTTCCATTTTGTGAAAATGAAGTAAAAGAAATGAAAACCATCAGCAAACTGAGGATGGTTTTTTTCAGGAATTTCAATCGATTATTGCCAACTTCCCTTTCCATAATTCCGAATTCAGCATTCATAATTAAACAATTTGTTTGTCAATATTTGAAATCACTTCCACCGATTTGTTGTAATCCTGCTGCACCGAAGCGGCGGAAGATGAAGCGTAGCGAGCGAATTCACAGCTTTTCAGCAAGCCGATGAAATTTTCAACCGTGGCAGTTTCCACCTCTCGTTCAACCAACATTTTTGAAATCAGCCCTTTTTCCATTTCCGAGGTTTCAATATTCAGTTTCGCTTTTAAATAGTTGTGGAGCGCCCGTTCCAAGGATTCATAAAAAGCGACCGGATGTGAAATATTCCGTTTTGCTTCGGAAAGGTATTTTTTTGCAAGTTTGTTTGCCCTTCGCAGCTTGTTTCCTTCCACATCGTCCAAACGGGCTTTTCGTTTTTTCCCGGCAAGAATAAAAAGTGGAATCAACAAAAACGGCCCGCCCAAAAGCGACCAAAACAAAGCCGATTTAAAAAATTCTTCCTGCGCAACAGGCTTTAAATTGGCATCCAATTTTATGTATTTGAAATTGTCCTTTGAAAGCACCGCTTGTTTTTGCGGATCGGTTGAACCTGTAGCGGCAGTGGCCGAACTTATTGGTCCATTTTCAACTTCAATCGTAAATTCTTTTGAAGTGATGGTTCTGTATTTTTCACTTTTCGGATCGAAAAACGAAAATGAAATCGGGTTTACCGGATACGTTCCTTTGAATTGCGGCACGATTGTATAGGAATCTGTAATGGAACCCTGCATTCCGCCGATGGTTGTGCTCACACTTTCGCTGTGTTCAGGCTCGTAAACTTCCAGAGTACTGGGCAGTTTTACGGACGGGGCGGTAAATAATTTCAAATTTCCCTTTCCCGCAATTTTTACATCCAATTGCAAAGATTCGTTTGCATTTAAACTTGTTTTATTTGTTGAAACATCAAAAGTAAAATCACCAACGGCTCCATTGAAACCGTCGGGTTTTCCTTCCAAAGGAAGCGGTTTAACGTCAATAGTCCTGTTTCCGGCAGAAATGGTTTTGTTAACGCGCTCCATCAATCTTCTTCCAAAAATATCACGGCGATTGCCCTGCACGTCAATTGGAATATCAAGTGTTAAGGGTTCAATGTCGAGTTTTCCTGTTTTCTGCGGATAAAGCACGGTGGTTCTTAAAACCACATACCGATAATCCTGGCCATTATATTTTCCTTCGTAAACCTTAAAATTGTTTTGATTGTCAATATTTTGGCTCCAGAAATCGGCATATTTTGGGGTATCAATCTCGCGCCATTGGCTGGTAATACTAACGTCGTGCGAAACGTATAGTTTATAGGTTACGGCGATCGCTTCATTTAAATATGGATTTACGTTTGAAACTTCCGCGACCAAATGCACATTTTCACTTGCCACATACTCGGCATTGTTCCCGTCCTTCGGCGTCTCGACCGCCGCGGTGACCTCCACTTCAACGGGAAGGGTTTTATAGGTTTGTCCCTGAATTTCTATCGTGGCTTGGGCGATGGTTATTTTTCCGCGGGTTTGCGGCGCCAAAAAATAGGAATAGGTTTTTGAAAAACTGCGCTTTCCGTTGATCCACGAATTGCTGATGGATTGGTTTGGGCCGCCCACCACCCGGAAACCGTCAAAACTTGGCGGCCTAAAATTGTCGCCATCGTGGTTCATTTCAAAATCAATCCGTAACCGCTCGTTTATTCCCAGTCTTTTTTTGCTGACTTTGGCATCAAACTGAACCTGCGCCGTGGCAGCGCCCGTGCCCAATATGAATATTATTAAAAAAATAAAATGTTTCATTTTCATTGTAATCAATCAAAGATAATTGTGGGGAGACGCACGGCCGTGCGTATCTACCAGTCTTTTTCCGTTCTCACTTTTGCGCCTTTTTGTTTTTCGGCATTTATCTTTTCCTGTGTTTTTCTCTCTTCGTTGTTCATTGCTTCCAGCAAACTTTTCACTTGCTGTGGTGAAAGCTGTCCGGGCACGGGCTGCTGTTGCTGGGGTTTGTCGCCCTCATCTTTTGGCTGATCCGGGTTTCCTTCTTTTTTATCGTCCTTTTCGTCTTTTCCGTCCTTTTTGTCTTTTTCGTCACCCTTATCGTTTTGATCTTTTTGGTCGCCGTTATCGCCTTGGTCCTTTTGATCTTTTTCGTCCTTTTTTTCTTTTTCGTCCTTTTGGTCCTTTTTGTCATCCTTGTCCTCTGGCGGTGGCGGATTTTTCTCCAACATATCTTTTGCGAGTGCTAAATTATAACGGGTTTCATCGTCATTTGGGTTGTTCCGAAGCGCGTTTTTATAGGCTTCCACGGCTTCGGTATATTTTTTTTCGTTCATAAAGGTATTCCCCAAATTGTGGAAAGCTTTGTGTTTTTCGCTCTTTTCAGTAGCAGTAGTTGCGGCTTGCTTGAAGCGGAGCATTGCTTCGGCATTTTTTTCCTTTCCGTAATAAGCCGTCCCCAAATTGTATTTTGCGGTTTCGCTTTTTGGGTTTAATGAAATTGCTTTCCGGTAATCAGCTTCCGCGGAAGGAAATTCTTCTTTTTGAAGCGATTGCTGGGCTTCGCTTAAAAAATTCTGCGCTTTTTTAAAGTCCTTTTTCTGATCTTTCGCCAATTCTTGTGCGAAGGAATTCAACGCAAACAAAACGGCACACAAAAACAACGAAATGTTCCGTACCAATTGCTTTTGAAAAAATATTTTAGTTTCTAACGTCATTTTAGTTCTTTTCCTTTTCATTAAACAAATTCAATTTTTGAAGCCAAGCTGTTTTTCGTTCCAAAAGGAATACATCCAAAACCAGCAAAAACAATGCCCCGGCCAAAAACCATTGGAATTGGTCCTTAAAATCGGTGAATTGTTTCGCCTCAAATTCCTTTTTGTCCATGCCGCCCAAAATGCCTTTCACGCGGTCCACGACGGCTTTGGTGTTTGAGCCGTCAAGGTACTCACCATTGGTGGTTTTCGCAATCTCTTTAAGAGTTTCTTCACTTAAACGGGTGATTACCTGCTCGTTGTTTTGGTCGCGTTTGTAATATTGGAGCACGCCATTTTGTTTAATGGGAATGGGGCCGCCCTGCAACGTTCCAACGCCAATTGTAAAAATCCGGATTCCCTTTTCACGGGCTTCTTCCGCGATTTCTGAAATGTTTCCGCCGTGATCTTCCCCATCCGAAATGATGAAAAGAACACGGTTTGTCTGCCCTTCGTCGTCATAAAAAGTGGTCGCCATTTCAATTGCTTGGTTTATGGCCGTTCCTTGGGAAGAAACCATATCGGTGTTCATTCCGCTTAAAAATAATTTAGCCGAAGAAAAATCCGTAGTTATCGGCACCTGTGGAAAGGCGCTTCCGGCGTAACCGATTATCCCAATTCTATCGCCCGCAAGACTGTTGATTATTTGGGTAATGATCTGTTTTGATTTGTCCAAACGGTTGGGTGCAATATCTTCCGCAAGCATACTTTTTGAAACGTCCAGCGCGAAAACAATATCCACTCCTTCGCGCTTTACGGTTTCCAATTTGGTTCCGATTTTTGGGTTTACGAGCGCAAAACTTAAACAGGCAATTGCCAAACAAAGAACCAAAACCTTTAAAATCGATTTGAAAAGCGAACGGTTCGGGCTTAATTTCTGAAGCAATTCCTTATCGACAAACCGTTTTTGGACCGTTTTTTTCCAAACCAAAACCAATAGAAACAGCACCACAATCACCGGAATGGCGAAAAGGATGTAGAAATATATGGGTTGTTCTAATTGGTACACGCTAAAAGGGGTTAATGGTTATTGGGTTAATAGTTATTGGTTTTTTGTGTTTTTATGATTATTTCAAGTTGTTTTTTCATGTTCATTCTTTCAACCGAAAACGATTTACTTCTGTTATCTGCCAAATCAATTAGAAGTATGAGTTTGTTTGATAATCCATTATTTTTAAAATTCATTTCAATATCAAACTCTTTCGACTTTTGGATTGTGTGATATAATAATTCAATCAATTTTTCAAGATGCTCTATGTGCAAACCCTCAGTTTTTTGAATCAAATCTGAATTTGTTGCATCAGAAATTTCATTTATTGACAAACCAAAATATTCTTCTATTTTTTTATTTGTTTCAAAAACAACTGCTTCAAAATTATTGATATCTGCTGAAACTGTTTTATCAATCAATTTCATCAATGCAAAAGCCAACTTTTGAATTTCTCTTTTTATAAAATCATTTTCCTGTTCCAAAACTTTTTAAAAATAATTTACAGAAATCCACGGAAAACTGTAGTTCGCAATAAAAACTCAAACGCAATCAAAACCAGTGCAAAAATGGCCCACGGGCGAAACATTTCGTCATAGTTTGTGTATTTGAACTCTTCAATATCCGTTTTTTCAAGCTTGTTTATTTCTTCGTAAATCTCTTGCAGCTTCGTGTTTGTGGTGGCGCGGAAATATTGTCCGGCGGTTTTGGCCGCGATTTCCTTTAAAAGTATTTCGTCAATTTCCACCTGCACATTTCCGTATTGAAAACCGCCGTCGGGACGGATCCCGATGGGCGACATCGCCATTCCGTTGGTTCCCAAACCGATTGTATATACTTTTATTCCGAATTCAACTGCAAGTTCGCTCGCGATTTTTGGGTCGATAAAACCTGTATTGTTCACGCCATCGGTCAACAAAATAATCACTTTGCTTTTCGCGCGACTTTCCTTTAAACGGTTTACGGCCGTTGCCAAGCCCGACCCGATTGCCGTTCCGCCTTCAATTGTTGTGTTATAGGTTATGTTTTTTAAGGAAGAAAGCACGATGGTTTTATCGCTGGTCAACGGCGTTCGCGTGTAACTTTCCCCGGCATATTCCACCAAACCAATCCTATCATTTGGGCGGTCGGCGATAAATCTTGCGGCCACTGTTTTCAATGCTTCCAAACGGTTTGGCTTTAAATCGCGGGCGAGCATACTTGCGGAAACGTCAATCGCCATTACAATATCAATCCCGCTGGTGGTTTTTGTTTTTGTTGATTCGTCAACCGTCCGTGGGCGCGCCATGGCAACAATTAAAGCTGAAAGCGCTAAAAGCCGAAGTGCGAAAAGCAAAGGTTTCAATCGCGCCAACCAGTTTTTTCCAGATTTGAAACCGGAAATGCTCGAAATTTTCAGCGAAGCCGTTTGCTGTTTCCGCTTCCATAAATACCAAAGCACGAGCACCGGAAGTAGGAGGAACAACCAGAAAAACTGCGGATTTACAAATTCGAAATTACTGCCCATTTTTTTCTGAAATTTCTAATTCTATGGAAGCCTCAATTCGTTCTTTAATTTGTTCAGCGTATTTGCCGTCGTTTTGATAGACGATCAAAACTTCCTGCAACCCGTTTTCCTGTGCGAAAAGCAACAATTCATAGGTGCTTTTTTCCTTCAAAACCTTTTTATCCGAAACCTGCACGTTGAATTCGCCGTATGCTTTTATTCCTTTGATTCCTTTGTCGGTTTCAAAATCGTCGCGTTTCACGATCATATTTTTTGCCCCACTTTGCTCGAGGTCGTCCAAAACCCCATCAAGCGCAGTTTCCAAAGCAATATCCTGTTTTTGGCTGAATTGTGTAGTTGAAACCATAATGTAAAGCGGGGAATTCAATTCGCCAAAAGTGAAAAAATCTTTTGCGCTAACTACACTTTTATCGGCATTTGTAATAGGAGTTTCAACGCGGACCAGCACTTCGGGCGTTTCCAGAATTACTGCCGGACTGCCGTATTCGCTCTTTATCCATCGGCCTTCGGCGAGTTCGCGAAGGTCATTTCCAAAAATTTTATCCTTTAAATTGTCGAAACCAGTTAGGCTTCCGTAAACGATTGCCGCCAAAAATATAGCTGCGAAAACACCCGAAATCCCCAAAACCCATTTTCTGCGCTCGCGTTTTTTCCGAAGCTTTTCAAGATATTCCTGATTTTCCAAAAGTTCTTCTTCGGAAGGCTCGGGAACGGCCTCGTGGGTTTCGTTTATTATTTCTTCGATTGTTTTTCGGTCAACTTCCGCTTGGCCGGATTGTTGGTTCATTTTTGCGAATTTCACCAAATCGGCACGTTTGAAAATTGAATCCAGTTTTCGGATTGTTTCCAAATCGAAATCAAAATTTCCGGCGTCTTTGTGCATCATCAATCGCGAAATAAGTTCGTCGCTCGTACTTTCCAAAGCCGATTCGTCCACTTCGCGATCCAAATATCTTTTTACGATTTCGGTCAAACTGCTGTAATATTCCTTGCTTTTGTTTTCAAACAACAATTGTGTGTTGTCCAATTTTTTCAAAGCGACAATTGCTTCTTCGTAGGGCGGCAATTGCTTTTCGGCGGTCTCTTTTCGTTTTTTTCTTCGGAAAAGATAAAAGGCAATTCCAGCAATCAGAAAAATTGGAACAATCCAAAATAGCAGGGACAACCAATCAAACGGCGGACTTTTCACTTCCACCGCCGGTTTTATGTCGAACATTTTCTGTTTCGTAGTGTCAATGGCAACATCGGCCACTTCCACTTTTATGGAATCGGTAAAGAATGGTTTGTTGTTAATAAAAATGCGCTGCGGCGGAATTGTGTAGTGGCCGCTGTCAAACTGCGTCAACCCATATTTTTTGATTAGCCGATATTTTGAACCTTCAAAAGTGGTGTCCGTTTTATAGGATTCAATCATTTCCAAAGGCGCAAAAGTTTGCTCTTCGGAAAAAACCACAACATCGGTGGAATCTGCGGTTACATTTATTGTGTAAAGAATTTCCTCGCCAATTTTGATTTTTGTGGAATCAATCGAGGAGGTTATTTGGGCATTTGCAAAAAAAGAAAAGAGAAAAGAGAAAAGAGAAAAAAGAGCAACCCTTATAGACTTTTCAGAAAGTCCAAAGTTTGAAATTTTACCCAATAAAAATCTAAAATCTAACATCTAAAGTCTAAAATCTATTTATCGCCTTTTAAAATACCCCAACAATTTTTTCACATAACTTTCGTCAACCCTACAGCTTAAAGCCCCAGCGCCGCTTTTTGTGAAAGCTTCCAAAAAATAATCCACGCGTTCGCGATGGAAACTGTAATATTGGTTGCGCACATTTTTTGAACCGGTATTTACCAACAAAAGTTCGCCCGTTTCCTGGTCTTGCATTTGCACCATTCCGAGATTTGGAATGGTTTCCTCGGCTTTGTCATAAATTCTAATTCCCGTTAAATCATGCTTTTTTGCGGCAATCTTTAACGTGTCGCGGTAATTGTCGGCAATAAAATCTGAAAGCACAAAAACGATGGCTTTCTTTTTCATTACGTTGCTGAGAAATTTTAAAGCATTTGCAACATTGGTTTTGTTACTTTTTGGTTGGAATTCTATCAATTCACGAATAATCCGAAGTACGTGCGATTTCCCTTTTTTTGGCGGAATATAGAGTTCAATTTCATCTGAAAAAAGTATCAATCCCGTTTTGTCATTGTTCTGCATCGCTGAAAAAGCAAGGGTTGCGGCGATTTCAGTAATAATTTCATTTTTGAATTGTTCCTGCGTTCCAAAAAATTCGGATCCGCTAATATCGACCATCAACATTAGCGTCAATTCACGTTCTTCCTCAAAAACTTTTACGAAAGGTTCATTATAGCGGGCGGTTACGTTCCAATCAATATTCCGCACGTCGTCGCCAAACTGGTATTGGCGCACTTCACTAAAAGTCATCCCGCGACCCTTAAACGTACTGTGATATTCGCCACCAAAAACGTGATCGCTCAACCGCCGCGTTTTGATCTCGATTTTCCGTACTTTTTTAAGAAGTTCCTTTGTATCCATTGGCCCCCTAACCCCCGAAGGGGGAATTGTTTACGGTTAAAATTTTTGTTGAAAAATTATAGGACATTATTTTATTTTTTCGCCTCCAAAATTATTTTCACAAGAGTGAAAGTTCCCCCTTCGGGGGTTAGGGGGCTTTTACGGTACTTCAATTACGTTCACAATCTTGTTGATGATTTCCTCGGAAGTAATGTTTTCCGCCTCGGCTTCGTAAGTAATTCCAATTCTATGGCGAAGCACATCGTGCACAACGGCGCGAACGTCCTCCGGCACCACATAACCGCGGCGGCGGATGAAGGCGTAACATTTTGCGGCAATGGCGAGGTTGATACTTCCGCGGGGAGAAGCGCCGAAATTTACCAATGGTTTTAATTCCGAAAGTCCGAAATTTTCAGGAGTCCGCGTTGCAAAAATAATATCGAGAATGTATTTCTCGATTTTTTCATCCATATAAACTTCACGAACGGCGGCTTGTGCGCGTTTTATTTGTTCAATGGTTGCCACAGGATTTACTTGATCGTATTCGCCTTTTAAATTTTGGCGGATTATGAGTTGTTCCTCGGAAATTTGTGGATATTTTATTACCGTTTTCAGCATAAAACGGTCCATTTGCGCTTCCGGCAAAGGGTACGTTCCTTCCTGTTCAATTGGGTTTTGGGTGGCCATAACCAAAAAGGGTTTGTCCAGCTTAAAGGTTGTTTCGCCAATGGTTACTTGTTTTTCTTGCATCGCTTCCAAAAGTGCGGATTGTACTTTTGCGGGCGCACGGTTAATTTCATCGGCAAGCACGAAGTTGGCGAAAATGGGACCTTTTTTTATGCTGAAATCGTTCACTTTCATATTGTAGATCAGTGTTCCCACAACATCTGCCGGAAGCAAATCGGGCGTGAATTGGATTCGGCTAAAAGTTCCGTGAACCGCTTTTGCAAGCGTATTGATGGCAAGCGTTTTTGCAAGCCCCGGAACACCTTCCAAAAGAATGTGGCCTTGGCCCAAAAGCCCGATCATAAGCCTTTCCACCATGTGTTTTTGGCCGATGATTACTTTGTTCATTTCCATGGAAAGGACGTCTACAAACGCACTTTCCCTTTCAATTTTTTCGTTTAATGCCCCAATGTCAAAGGTCGAATTTGTATTTTCCATACCGTATTTAGATTCAATGTAAAATGCTTTTTTTAAAGACGGTGCAAATTGAAAATTTATTGTAGAAAACGCTGTTAATGATTGGTTAAAATAAAAAAGAGAAAAACTTTAAGTCTTCCTCTTTTTTAAATATGAAATGGTTTTCGTTTTACGGCTCTAAATCAATTTCGCCCATACTTGTAATTTCGCCTTGAACAACAATTACATTTTCAACTACAATAGGGGGAATACCCAAAGCCAAATCAGCTTGTATAGTAATTGTGTAGGTTCCGTTTGGAACACCGCTTAACAAAAATCCGCCCAGCGGGTTAGCATATGTTGAGATTTGTGTAGTTCCGTTATCTGCTGTGATCATTGTTACAATTCCGGGAGGAATAATAATGCCTGAAATAGCACCACTTTCGGCTGCTGTTGTAGCCCTAATAACGGGTTTAAGGAGATACCCTCCATTTCCTTGGGCGACGATTGATTTGTCCACATCAAAATCGAGCATAAATTCATATAAAATGCCAGGTTCAAGATTTTCATTTACTTGAATTTTTAAGCCTGATTGCTGTGCGCTTGGAGTAGCAAGAGGCAAGATTTGCCCATTTACAACTATAGTATTTTCCTCGCCCAAAACTAAACGTATTTGGCTAATGTTTCCTGCAGGAACCTCATCATTAAACAAAAGTACGTTCACTCCTGCGGTTAGTTCCAAAAGGTCGTAAATACCGGCATTGATAGCTAAAACAACATCGTCTCCGTCATTATATTTTACAACAACTTCTTCAACATCAACAAACACAGCCTCATAGTCTCCCGGCGCATCGGTTAATCTTACTGCTAATTGTGCCTTTCCTTCATTATTATTCGAGCTTTCATCATCGCTACACGATGCAAATCCTACAAATAACAGTGTAATTAAGCTTAGTTTTAAAAGGGATTTCATATTTTTTATTTTAGAATTAGTGCTACAAACGTATTTTGCTTTATTAAAAATGAAAACTGGTTTAACATCAATTAACCTTTGAATTAACTAGAGTTTAACGCACTTAAATTCTTTAGAAATGTTATTTTTAAAAAAAAATTAAATGAAAAACAAAACAGCATTTATAACCGGGGCAACCTCTGGAATTGGGATGGCGACTGCAAAATTGTTTGCAAAAAATGGTTTAAAAATAGTTCTCTGCGGAAGAAGGGAAGATCGACTGAAAAAGCTCTCGGATGAACTTTCGGAAATCACGGAAGTTTTCACCCTTAATTTTGATATTCGAAACAAAGACGAAGTTTTCGGCGCCATAAAATCGCTTCCGAAGCACTTTTCAGAAATAGATATTTTAATAAACAATGCCGGCAATGCCCACGGTTTGGACACTATTGATGAAGGAAATATTGAAGACTGGGACGCGATGCTAGATATAAACGTGAAAGGATTGCTATATGTTTCAAAAGCCATTATTCCAAAAATGATTGGACGAAAAAGCGGTCAAATTATAAATATTGGAAGCACCGCCGGAAAGGAAGTGTACCCAAAAGGAAATGTGTATTGCGCCAGCAAACACGCCGTGGA
>JBEBRF010000077.1:0-11391 GCA_040394975.1 Aequorivita soesokkakensis | reverse complement strand
ATGGCCACTTCAAAAAACAAGTTTACTTCCAAAATAATTCTCAGTTATTTGGTTTTGGGTACGCTTTCGGTGCTGGTGGGTATATTTCTGTATTCAGAATTCAAAAATTATACGGCCGAAACGAGTGAGAATACCGGCGGACAAAAATTCATTGAAACCGGAACGCTAATCAATCTGGTTTATGAGACCGATGGTTTTTCAAGGCTCGCACTTTTAACCGAAAACGACGCCGATTTTGAAAAATATAGCTCCAAAACCGATTCCCTTTTCAAAAAAATTGAAAAAATAAAATCGTTGACTACAAACGTTTTTCAATTGAAACAGCTGGACAGCGTAAAAAGTTTGCTCGAAGAGAAAAACCGAAATATAGAGCAACTCCGAATTTTGAGATTGACCAACCAAAAAGACACTTCGCTGGATGAAATAATGATGGAAGTGCGAAAACTGGAGGCCTCCATCGGGTTAAATTCTGTGGAATCTATGGTTCGAAATCCATCAAAGTTAAGCAAAAAGGATCGCCGAATTTGGGAAGCGTACGCCGATTATCTCAACAGCAATGCGGGTCGGGACACTTCCACCGTAAAATCAAAAACCGTTGATTCCATGCTTTCCGCGTCGCGCTACATTGTTGCGGAAGCGAAAAAGGAAAATTCCAGAATCCGGGAATCGTTGATGCAAAAAGAGAACGAACTGATTCGAAATGACCTAAATATTTCTGAACGGCTGCGTGAAATAATTGCCAGTTTTGACCGTGAAATTACCAAAAATAATAATCTGGACAGCCAGCAACGTGCAGAATCGCTTGAGCGAACCAAACAAATTTTAAAATTCGCCGGTATTTTGGGCGGTATTGTAATGCTACTTTTTTCCTATTTTATTCTTTCAGATTTTTTTCGGGCCGAGCGTTTTAAAAAGAATTTGGAGGAATCAAAAAATTACGCTGAATCACTCTTAAAAAGTCGCGAACAGCTCATTTCCACAGTAAGCCACGATTTAAAAACGCCATTGAATACAATCAGCGGCTATGCTGAATTATTTGAAAATTCCTCACTTTCCGAAAAACAGAAATATTATTTGGCGCAAATCACTTCCAGCTCACATTTCATTTCGCATTTGGTGGACGATCTTTTGGATTTTTCAAAATTGGAAGCCGGAAAATTGCCGATTGAAAACGTTCCATTTTCGCTTGAAAATATAATCGTGGAAGCCGGAAATGCAGTAAAACAACAGTTTCCGCAAAAACCTGTGGATTTGAAATTTTCCATTTCCGAAGAAATAAAAAACAAAATCTTTGAAAGCGATCCGTTTCGAATTCGGCAGATTATTAACAATTTGGTGGGCAATGCGTTCAAATTTACCGAAAACGGAAGTGTTGAAATTAAGGTTGAAGAACTTGAAATTGCCAATAAAATTTCAACAATAAAAATTGCTGTAATCGATACTGGCATTGGCATTTCAAAGGAAAAACAGACCGTTATTTTTGAAGAATTTACGCAGGCCGATACAAATATTGCCCACAAATTTGGTGGCAGCGGATTGGGATTGGCAATTTCAAAAAAACTCACCCAACTTTTGGGCGGAAAATTAGAAGTGGACAGCATTTTGGGCGAGGGAAGTGCGTTTGTGCTCACGCTTCCGCTAAAAAATTCGGAGCGGGTCTTGGCCAAGATTCCCGTAGAAAAAAGCAATTCCTTTAAGGGCCTAAACGCCGTAATTATTGATGACGACAAAGGTTTGCGTTCGTTATTGAAGGAAGTTTTTGAACAAATGGAGATTGCTTCAAAAGCATTTGAAAGTTATGAACGTTTTAAAGCCTTTGATTTGGATTTCGATTGCGATTACGATTTCATTTTATCCGATATCCAAATGCCCAAAACCGATGGGTTTTCAGTTTTGGAAAATTTGAAAAAAGGGGAAATCAATTCCTATAAAAACCAGCCAGTTATTGCGATGACGGGAAATACTGAATATTCAAGTGACTTTTATTTTGAAAAAGGATTTGCTGAAATGCTTCCAAAACCATTTTCAAAACAAGATTTATTTGCAGCTTTGGGACGGATTTTCCCCGAAAAAAATAATTTTTTAAATACGATAAACAATGATAAACCCATTGAAAAATCTGCAAATAATGACATATTTGATCTTTCACTTTTGAAATCATTTTTAAACACGCCGCAATCAATGAATGAAGTTTTATCCGTTTTCACTTCCCAAACCGAAACGGATTTGTTGGAAATAAAGGACGCGATTTTGCAAAATAACGTACAAACTATCAACGCACTTGCGCACAGAATGTTGACGATGTTCCGCCAAATAAAGGCAAAGGAAGTGATTCCGATATTGGAAAAAATGGAAATCAACCGTGAAATTGAAAACGAAACGGAAATCAAAAAAGATTTTGAAAGCTTGGTAAAAAATGTTCTCGAGCTACAAAACGCACTGGAAAAACGATAGTTTTTACAGTTCAATTTGATACTGCTCCATTTTGTTATAAAGCGTTTTTCGGGTAACGTTCAGCAGTTTTGCAGCTTTGGTTTTGTTGTAATCCGCTTCTTTTAGAGCGTTTAAAATCAACTGCTTTTCATTGCTTTCTTTTGAAAAATCGACCATTTCCTTTTTTGGATTTCCCGAAAAAAGAACTTCCCGCGGAATCACTTCCAAAGGAATTAAACTTGAATTTGTCAACAAAACAGAACGCTTTATCACATTTTTCAGCTCGCGTAAATTCCCCGGCCACGCGTAATTTTTGAATGCTTCTTCCACTTCCTTTGAAAGTCCCAAAACATCCTTTCCCAATGAATTATTGGCTTCGGCCAAAAAATATTCTATAAAAAGAAAAAGATCTTCCTTTCGCTCGTGGAGCGAGGGAATGTGAATTGAAAATTCGTTCAAACGATGGTACAGATCTTCCCGAAATTTTCCGTCGGAAACGGCTTTCTGCAAATCTTCATTGGTAGCCGAAAGAATGCGCACATCCACGTCTATTTCAGTATTGCTTCCCACAGGTTTTATGCGCCGTTCCTGCAACGCGCGCAACAATTGTATTTGGTTTTCATAGGAAAGATTGCCCACTTCATCCAAAAAAAGTGTACCGCCATCGGCTGCTTCAAAATGGCCTTTTTTGTCGTTTATTGCGCCGGTAAAACTTCCTTTTACGTGGCCGAAAAATTCACTCGCAGCAATTTCCTTTGGAATGGCGCCGCAATCAACAGCTACAAAATTTTCACCTTTTCTATTACTAAAATTATGGATCGCTTTGGCCGCAACTTCCTTTCCCGTGCCGCTTTCGCCTTGAATAAGAACGCACATATCCGTTGGGCCGACAAGCTTTAAATATTCGTTGAATTTTTTTGAGGATTCGCTAATGCCCACAACAAAATTGGGTTTCGATTCCGGATTATTTTTATTTTGAAATACATCCGAATCCAAATCATCGTTTTCCAATTTCGATTTCGATTTGGAATTCAATTCCATCGAATCCGCTTCAATAATCATCAACAGTTCCTCGGGCCGGAAAGGTTTCGAAATATAATCCAAGGCACCTTTTTTTATGGCTTTCACGGCCGTATCCACTTCGGAATAAGCGGTCATTAAAATTACGTTGGTGCCGGGAGATTTTTCTTTTGTGTATTCCAGCAATTCCAATCCAGAATCGTCCGGAAGTTGCAAATCTGTAATCAGCAAATCAAAAGTCTGTTCGTTTATGGTTTTTCGCGCGGTTTGCCCGTTAAGTGAAACTGTAACGTCGAACCCTTTTCGCACCAAAAAAGAGGTGAGCATTTTGCCAAAAGCTACATCGTCTTCAATAATATGTATTTGTTGCGTCATGATTTGTGAGAACGCAAAAATAGGCAGGATATGAGCGGGTAAACTTTAAAGTTATCATAAAAAAAGGCACCCAAATTGGGCGCCTTTCTCAGAAGTATTGAATCTAAAATACTCGCAGTTTACTGCTTCTTCAGTTCTTTTTTAATCCATTCGCCTTTTGCATTTGCATAAACCGTTGCGCTTTTTGCATCGGCAGTTGCAAGGTCAAGTTTGTACTCGCCCTTTGCATTTACATACGCTTTGGAAATGGTAGCTCCTTTAAAATCATTTTTCAATGATGCTTGGATTGAAGCCGGTACATCGGCAGCTTTCACTTCTTTGTAATCCTGATCAGGTGTTGCAACAGTTGTAGCAGAAACCGTTGCGGCGTCTTGGGCGGCGTCGATTCTGGTTTCAACTTTTGCTTCAACAGCAGTTTGCTTTTGCTCGTTCATAGCAGTGGTTTCCTTTTCAGTTTGCGCAGTTGCGGCGGTAAAACCTCCTAAAACTATTGCTGCACTTAAAATTAACTTTTTCATAATGTTTACTTATTATTTATTCGTTTACAAGTTTGTTTGTTGCCTTGTATATAGAAAAAGTAATGCCAGAGAAAAAAGGTGTAGAAAAGATTCAATAAGCGCCTAAAATACAGTGATTTAAATATATTTTGAGCAAATCGAGCTTTATCAAAAGTGTGTAAAAAACAGAACAACTGTGTAAAAATTATACGTTTTCTGTGTAAACCGCTAATCGATTTGGGGTGGCTTGCGGTTGGATTTTTTTAAGGCGTGTTCTTTTTTGGTTTGCAATCGTCTTTCAATCGCACCTTTGGAAGGTTTTGTTTTTTTTCGAGGTTTTGCTACTTTCAGGTTTTGCTGAAGCAATTCGACCAACCTTTCAATAACAATGGTTTTGTTTCGGTGCTGGCTTCGGGTTTCGCCGCATTGAAGCAAAATAATTCCTTCGGAAGAAATTCTGGTAGAAATTTTATTTCGAAGTCTGTCCTTCTCTATTTCCGATAGCGCTTTGGATTCATCCAAATTAAAGGAAACCTCAACTTTCGAAGCCGTTTTGTTCACATGCTGTCCGCCCGGCCCGCCACTGCGAACGGCTTTAAAAGTAAGTTCAGAAATTAAGAGTTCAATATTCATTTGGGTTGGTGCACGGGGTTCAAAAGATCATTCACTGTTTTCACAGGGTTGAAAGTAATCTGCGGCACTTCCACAAAAACCGTGTTCCAATTTGCCATCGCACCATTCCAAAGTCCGGGAAGTTCGAGTGCTTTTATGGGTTTTCCGTTGTAGCTTTTATTCGAAATAAAACCTGCATCGGGATCTGAAAATTGTAAAAGATTAAATTTTTCACCTTTATAGTTGCGCACGCCACAAACCAAATCAACTGGATTAAAATGTGTTGCTTTTTCAACCAAAGCCTTTTGCTGCGGATTTTCAATATCAATTTGCGACATTTCCACAATTTGATACGAAAGGTTTCCGTTTTTATCTTTTATAAGAAATGGCCCGCCACCGGGAGCGCCTGTATTTTCAACCACGCCACAAACGCGGGTTGGCCGTTCCAAAATTGCCAAAATCGTTTCCTTATATATAGGAGTGTTTTTTATGAAAAGTTCTTCGGAAATAAATGTTGCGGCTTCGGTCAAAATTTCTTCCGAAACTTTTTCTGATTGAAGTTTCTCTACAAAACCGAAGATTTTCCGCTGCAGCGAAATCAATTTTCCAGCAAGCACTTTTTTCTGAAAAGCGATGATTTCCACATAATTTTGCGAAACCACATTGTCAATATTTTTAATGAAAACAATGTCGGCATCCACTTCATTTAAATTTTCCAAAAGCGCGCCGTGGCCCGATGGTCGGAAAACCAAATCGCCATTTTCATCGAAAAACGCTTTATTTTCTGGGGTTGCGGCAATGGTATCGGTTTCTTTTTTTTGAAAGGAATACGAAATATTGAACGTTACGCCAGTTTTCCTTTCCACAATTTCTTGAATTTCGTCGTACCTTTTTTTGAACTTTTCTTCGTGTTCCTCCGAAACCGTAAAATGCAGATTTGCGATTCCGTTTGAAGTTGCGTAAAAAGCTGCTTCGTATAATTGTTCGCCGAAAGCAGTCACATAATTATTTTCATATTTGTGAAATGGAACCAATCCTTTCGGCGTGTTGTTGAAATCCAACCCGGTTTCGCCCAACATTTCATTTACAAAAAGATGGTGCTGTTTTCCCTTTTCGAAATGACCAAAATCTGGATGTTTTTGATGAAGATTATCAGTGACCAAATCTGAAAAAGCAAACTTTTCCGAAGCGTCGAAAAATGTTTTTAAATCTTTGTTTTCTGCCTTTTGGAGAAATTCATCAATGCCAATTCTTTTATAATCAAACTGTTCCAAAAAAGGATGTAAAAACTGAAACATGCGAGTGGCGGCACCCGATGCGGGAACAAATTTCAGCAAATCGAGCTTTTCTTTTTCGGTTTCGAAAAGTTGCACAAAATGATTTTGTTCCGATTCCGAAAAAATATCAATCCCATTTCCGGCAGAAGCAGCTTCCACCACATTTGCAAAGGGAATTCCTTCTTTAAAAATTTCCAGTTGGCGCTCTACTTTTCCCTCGGTAAGCCCGTGATTTTTTATTTGTTGTATGTTTTTTTCAGTAAACATTTTTTCAATTAATTTATTTTCTCTGCGTTCTTCGCGTCTCCGCGGTTTTAATTTTACCGCAAAGCCGCAAAGGTCGCAGAGTTTTACTCACCCAATAAGAAATCAATGATTGCAACAGCTTTATTGAATCTGCCCTTTTCGTTTCCGCTTAATATAACATACGGAAATCCATGTTTTTTTAATTCGGCCTCGAAAATACGAAACAATTCTACACGGTTTTCGGGTCTGTCGCGCAAATCATCCGCTTCCCAGGGCGTGTCAACATAAGTCAAAAAGTAGATGCTGTAATTGTTTTTGGTTGCTTCGGTTTTAATTTCCAAAGAGCAAAACCCATCGTAATAATATTCGGAATATACTTTTAGCTCGAGCAAGTTTGTATCACAAATCAACAGATTCTCAACTTGTTTCGAAACTTTTCTTTCAAGTTTCAACTGTCCTTTTGCGATAGGAATTAAATCTTCTTTTACAACCAATTCTTTTTTGGAATCCCACTTATTTTGAAGGTATTCGCGCATATATTCTGGCACCCAAAGCGTATTGTAATGTTCCGCCAATTGCTTTGCAAGCGTGGTTTTGCCAGTAGATTCGGGGCCGTATAAAACTACTTTTATCAATTCAGAAGGGTGGTTTCGGGTACATTCAGGTTTTTCTTCCACGCGCGGTAACCATAAATTGAAATGATTACAAAAAGAAAAAATTGAAACGAGGTGAAAATAAGGCCTTTATAAAAATATAGCGGGATTGAAATTATATTTCCAACAAGTAAAAACGTCCAATTTTCAAGTTTTTTCCGCGCCAAAAGCCACATTGCCACAAAAAATATAGCCGTGGTTAGCGTGTCAACATAAGCGGTCCAGCTGTTCCATTTTTCGAAAATTTTATAAATGCCGTAAATAAAAATTAGCGTTGAAAAAAATATCAAAACGCAGATTTTCCTTTCTTTTGAAGTGGTTCGAGTGATTGGCGTGTAATGTTCCGCATCTACTTTTCGCGTCCAAATGTACCAGCCGTAAATGCTCATTGAAAAGTAATAAATGTTGATGACCAAATCGCCCAACAGGCCGTAAAAAGCAAGAATATAAACGAAAATTGCGGTGCTCAAAATTCCCGTAGGATAGATTAAAATGTTGTCTTGTTTTGAGAACCAAGCACTCAACAAACCCAGCGCCACTGCGATAATTTCAAGAATTACAATGTGGGTTGGAACGTTTTGGTACTGTTGAAAAAACCAATCAAAAATGGGGCTCATAGTCGCTGCGATCGGATTTTACGATTTTTATGTAAAGCAAACCTCTTTCCACCGCTTCCAAAGCAACTTTCATTTCTTTTTGAAGTAGGTTCATTACTGTATCATAATCGCCGTAAACCTGTGTGCTCAGTGGGTTTTCAAAAACCGTAAGTCCAGAATTCCGCAAACTTTTTATGAAATTTATTATCGCCGGTTCGTAATTGTCCTGTAATGGCGTTAGGGTTAATTCTACTG
The DNA here is from genome assembly GCA_040394975.1 of Aequorivita soesokkakensis. Taxonomy (GTDB): domain Bacteria; phylum Bacteroidota; class Bacteroidia; order Flavobacteriales; family Flavobacteriaceae; genus Aequorivita; species Aequorivita soesokkakensis_A. The sequence continues at coordinate 3,427 of JBEBRF010000077.1, read as the reverse complement.
AAATTTTCATTTTTGAATTTTTTTCAAAATTACGATTTTAAAAAGTATTCAGTCACAGTCACAGTGCGCAGTTTTTGGAATTTGGGATTTGATATTTGATATTTAAAATTCCCCCTTCGGGGGTTAGGGGGCTTTTTCAAACGCAGTTCCCATCACAATCATATCCGCTCCCGCTTCATACGCCGCATTTTTTTGATTTTCGGATTTTATTCCGCCGCCAACTATCAAAGGAATTTTGATTGCTTTTTTTACTTCGGAAATAATTTCGGGTTCTACGGGAAATTTTGCACCGCTCCCCGCTTCCAAGTAAATAAGCTTTGCGCCCATAAATTGTCCGGCCAAAGCTGTGTTCACAATGTTTTCAATATTTTCCTGCGGAAGTGGCTCCGTCTTTGTCACTTTTGAAACTGCGGAATCGTTACCGCCGTCAATCAAAATATAGCCGGTGGAAATAATTTCCACCCTTGAATTTTTCAATTTTGAAACGGATTTTATTTGCTGTCCGATTAAATATTCAGCATTTCTTCCCGAAAGCAAAGTCAAAAATAACAGCGCATCCGCCAAATCCGTAAGCTGCGAATGGTTTCCCGGAAAGAGAAAAACGGGAAGTTTGGTTTCGGCCTTCAAAGCTTTTACGGTTTTTTCGGTTTCGCCGTTGGCGACCGTGCTTCCACCGACGAAAAGATGGGTTGTTTCCTTCGGAATTTTTTTCAGAAATGATTTTATTTCAGAAATATCGAATTTGTCGGGATCGATCAAAATGGCGAGTTGCTTTTCATTTTCGGCAACCGATTTCAGGAAAGTTTTATAGAAAAATCCTTCCATTTATTGTTTTTTCGAAATAAGGGCATAGGCACAAGTGAATTCTTCAAACTCCAGAAAATCCACGTCATATTGCAGTTGTTTGTCCTCGTATGTCACGGTGGCGGTGGTTTTGTTTTCTTCCAATGCAAAATCCTCTACATAAATATGTTCCAAAAAACTCACGCCTTTTTCGGCAAAACTTTTATATAATGATTCCTTCGCACACCAAACAATGGTGAGTTTTCGCATCATTGCATCTTCATTCGCGATGGTTCGGTATTCTTCAATGGGCGTGAATTTATGGGCGATTTTCAGAATTTTATTTCGCTGTTTTTCGATATCGATTCCCACCTCAACGTCGCTGATTATTATTGCTGAAAAATTAAAGGAATGTGTTATTGAAATGTATTTTCCATCCTTTAAATGCGGCTTTCCGTTTTCATCATAAAACAAATCGTGATCGCTATAACCACTCAAAGCCAGCAAATGCCGAATGCTCATAAACCCACGCCGGTGCAGGTCGCTTTTCATATTTTGCACCCGATTGCTGCAATTATTTGTAAGATTTGTGCCTTCCGAAAGCGCTTCAAAAGATTCCTCTATCTTCCATATAAAGACTTTAGTGGCGGGGTTTACTGTTATAGTTTTGTAAAGTGGCATAAAATTTCAAAGGATATTTTGTAGGTTTGCAGACTTAAAACTGGAAAATTAATTTTTAATAAATGTCCGCTTTAACGGATATAAAGATAACAAATATGTCAACGAAAACTGTGCCCTACACGGCGTTTAAAGTAAAGGATATTTCCCTGGCCGACTGGGGAAGAAAGGAAATTGAGCTTGCCGAAGCCGAAATGCCCGGGCTTATGAGCCTGCGTGAAGAGTACGGAAATGAACAACCGCTGAAGGGCGCGCGCATTGCCGGATGCCTTCACATGACCATTCAAACTGCGGTGCTGATTGAAACTTTGAAGGCCCTCGGCGCTGAGGTTACTTGGAGTTCCTGCAACATTTTTTCAACACAGGACCACGCCGCAGCCGCAATTGCTGCCGCTGGATCTCCAGTTTACGCGTGGAAGGGAATGACCGAGGAGGAGTTTGATTGGTGCATTGAGCAAACGCTTTTCTTTGGCGAGGACCGCAAACCGTTGAATATGATTCTTGACGACGGCGGCGATTTAACCAATATGGTTTTGGACAAATACCCAGAACTTGCCGCGGGCGTGAAGGGAATTTCTGAAGAAACTACCACAGGCGTTCATCGTCTTTACGAGCGCGTAAAAAAAGGTACGTTGCCCATGCCGGCCATCAATATTAACGATAGTGTTACCAAAAGTAAATTCGATAACAAATACGGTTGCCGCGAAAGTGCGGTTGATGCCATCCGCCGCGCGACCGATGTTATGCTTGCCGGAAAACGCGTTGTTGTGTGCGGTTATGGCGATGTGGGCAAAGGGACCGCTGCTTCATTTAAAGGTGCCGGAAGTATTGTTACCGTTACAGAAATTGATCCTATTTGTGCGTTACAGGCCGCGATGGATGGTTTTGAGGTGAAAAAATTGGAAACCGTTATTGGCAATGCCGATATTGTAATCACCACAACCGGAAATAAGGACATTGTTCGCGGTGAGCATTTTGAAGCGATGAAAGACAAAACTATTGTTGCAAACATTGGGCATTTTGACAATGAAATCGCCGTTGCCTGGCTGAACAAAAACCACGGAAACACAAAAGTTGAAATTAAACCACAGGTTGATAAATATACCATCGCCGGAAAAGACATAATCCTTTTGGCCGAAGGCCGTTTGGTAAACCTTGGTTGCGCCACCGGCCACCCAAGTTTTGTGATGAGCAACAGTTTCACCAACCAAACTTTGGCGCAAATAGAACTTTGGAAAAATGGCGAAAACTATGAAAACGAAGTGTATATGCTTCCAAAACATTTGGATGAAAAGGTAGCAAAACTACACCTTGAGAAAATTGGGGTTGAACTTACAGAACTTTCCGAAGAACAGGCTGATTATATTGGTGTAACGGTTGAAGGGCCGTTTAAGCCGGAGTATTATCGTTATTAACGATTGCGGATTTTAGATTTACGATTTACGATTTTTTAAATTTGAAACCCTTGCAGTTTTGTGGGGGTTTTTTTGATTGAAAGTTTTTTAACTTTTAAAAGGTGAAGGATTCAGTAATTTTATAGGAATGATGATTTATGAGGAAGAAAAAATAAAAGTCCCAAGGTTCAACGAGGAATCCGGTTTCTACACCACGAAAAAGCGCTCAAAAATAATGGGCAAAATCCGTGGAAAGAATACGAAGCCGGAATTGCTATTCAGAAAAACGCTCTGGAAAAAAGGAATTCGCTATCGTGTGGACAGTAAAAAACTTCCCGGAAAACCTGATGTTTCCATTCAAAAATACAAACTCGCCGTTTTTATTGATGGCGAATTTTGGCACGGTTACAACTGGCCCGAACGAAAAGAAAACCTAAAAAGCAACCGCGGTTTTTGGATCCCAAAAATTGAACGCAATATGCAGCGCGACCGCGAAGTGAACCATCAATTGGAAGAAATAGGCTACACCGTTTTCAGGTTTTGGAGCAATGAAATAAAACATAATTTAGACC
>JBEBRF010000076.1:0-11433 GCA_040394975.1 Aequorivita soesokkakensis | reverse complement strand
TGCAAATAATCCACAATTATCAGTTTAATGCCGTGCTGAGAGGAGAGTCTGCGCGCTTTTGCCCGTAAATCAAAAATGGAAAGTGATGGCGTATCGTCAATGAAAAGTGGCGCTTTTTCGAGGCCTTTCACTTTTACGTTCAATTGTTCCCACTCGTGTTTTTCAAGGTTTCCGGTTCGTAATTTTTCGGAACTTAAATGTGTTTCCGAAGAAATCAATCGGGTTATTAACTGTACGGAAGACATTTCCAAAGAGAAAAAAGCCACGGGAATATTGTGTTCCACCGCGATATTGCGCGCCATTGAAAGCGTCAATGCGGTTTTACCCATCCCCGGACGCGCGGCAATAATAATCAAATCGCTGGGCTGCCAACCTGAGGTAAGTTTATCGACTTTATTAAAACCGGAGGGAACGCCGGAAAGACCTTCCTTGTTTGCTATTTCCTCGATTCTCTTTTTTGCTTGGATTACGAGATTTTGTGCAGTTTCCGAGGAACGTTTAATATTTCCTTGGGTTACCTCGTAAAGTTTTGATTCGGCGTTGTCCAAAAGGTCGAAAACATCGGTTCCCTCATTGTAGGATTCCTCAATTATTTCGTTTGAAATTTTAATCAAACTTCTCTGAATATATTTCTGAAGTATGATACGTGCGTGAAACTCAATGTGTGCCGAAGAAGACACTTTTTGTGTCAACTGGATCAAATAAAACTCGCCGCCAACCAATTCAATTTTTCCTTGTTTCTTTAATTGTGTTGAAACGGTTAATAAGTCCACTGGTTGGCTGTTTTCGAATAGATTGTGGATCGCCTCAAAGATATGTTGATGGGATTGCTTGTAAAAAACTTCGGGATGTAGGATATCTATTACTTCATCAACCCCTTTTTTGTCAATCATCAAAGCCCCAAGAACAACTTCCTCTAAATCAACAGCTTGCGGTGGTATTTTGCCTTTTTCGAGTGAAATGACCGGGGAAGTACGGGTTAAAAAACTGGTTTGTTGCTTGATATTTTCCATGAAGCGAATGTAAAGAAAATGTTAAGAGGAATGGGGGCTTTTATATCATTCTATATTAACCTTTCATAAACAATTGTATTGTTGAAAACCTTAAAATATTGTTGATAACCCGCAAAAAAATCCGAAGCTTCCACCTCGGATTGACGGTATGATATGCTATTGTTATTATTAACTTTTGTACTCTCCCATTTCCAAATATTTTTCCATCCGTTTTTTGACCAATTCGGTTGGGGATAAGATTTTTAGTGCATTAAATTGTTTTTCAATTGCTCCGGCCACTGTTGAAAAAGTTTTTTCGCGGTCACTGTGTGCGCCTCCAAGCGGTTCTTTGACAATCTCGTCAATAAGCTTTAGCTTTTTCATATCTATGGCCGTTAGTTTTAGGGCTTCGGCCGCTTGTTCTTTGTATTCCCAGCTTCGCCATAAAATGGAAGAACAGCTTTCTGGGGAAATAACCGAATACCAAGTGTTTTCGAGCATCAGCACCCTATCACCCACTCCGATTCCCAAGGCACCGCCACTGGCTCCTTCGCCAATTATCACTACTATAATGGGAACCTTTAGTCGGGTCATTTCCAAAATATTTCGGGCAATAGCTTCTCCCTGTCCGCGCTCCTCGGCCTCCAAACCCGGAAAGGCACCGGGAGTATCCACAAAACAAACCACGGGCAAATTGAATTTTTCGGCAGATTTCATCAACCGAAGTGCCTTTCGGTAGCCTTCAGGGTTTGCCATTCCAAAATTTCTGAACTGTCGCGTTTTTGTGTTGAATCCTTTCTGTTGGCCAACGAACATATAACTTTGGTCGCCAATTTTACCAAGGCCGCCAACCATTGCCTTATCATCTTTAAATCCTCGGTCTCCGTGAAGTTCCAGAAATGAATCGCCGCAAATTGCATTGATATAGTCCATGGTGTAAGGCCGATCGGGATGGCGTGACAGTTGCACGCGCTGCCATGGGGTAAGGTTTTTGTAAATTTCCTTTTTAGTGTCGTTGAGTTTCTTTTCAATCTGTTTACAGGTGTTGGAAACATCCACATTGCTTTCTTGGCCAATTAGGCAAGCCTTTTCATATTGTTCCTGCAATTCTTTTATAGGTAGTTCAAAATCAAGATATTCCATAATTTTCCCTTTGTTTTATAAAGGTTGGTGTACAAAGATAAAATTTTGTTTTAGGTGTTGTGCAATCTTCTTCGTTTTCTTTCCTGCGTAATTTTAATGATCCCATTCGCAATAACGGTCAACAGTATAATTGCAGCACCGTAATAGAATTGCGGACTCATATTTTCTGAATCGCCCAAAACAATGAGGGCCAGAATAATGCCGTAAATAGGTTCCATATTTATGGTGAGCATAACGGTGTATGGGCTTATCCATTTCATTACGTGGATGGATGCAATGAATGCATAGGCGGTGCAGGCGGAAGCGAGGATTGATAAATATATCCAGTCAAGGGTAGAAAGGGTGAAGAATTCAGAAGTGAAGCTTCCCGAAAATGCCAGATACACGGAAATGCCCAAAACGCCGAACATCAACTCATAAAATGAAATTACCGAAGCCTTGTTTTTTAAAATGAATTTTCCGTTGATCACTGAAAACAGGGCACTCAAAAAAGCGGACACGAGCGCCAAAACAATTCCTAAAGTGTAGGTTGCCTCCACGTCAAAAATGATGTAAAGGCCAATCACTACAATAAGCCCGAAGAACACTTCATAAATTATTATTTTTCTTCCGTATAAAAGCGGTTCCAGTATGGAGGCAAAAAACGCGCCCGTAGAGAGCACTGCCAAGGTTACTGAAACATTTGAGGCTTTGATGGCGCCAAAAAAGGTGAGCCAGTGCAGGGCTATAATAATCCCCGCAAGGGCAAAACCCGCTAAAGTCCTGATTGAGAATTTCAGGTTTTCTTTTTTGATTTTCAAGAAAACCATAATTATCAGTGTGGCCAGCAACATTCGATACCAAACCAGTGGTATGGCCTCCAATGAAATCAGTGCTCCCAAAACGGCTGTGAAACCCCAAATGAAAACTATAAAATGGAGATGGAGATAATTGAGGAGCTTATCGTTTTGCATTTCTTAACAGATAAATTGCCAAGATCCCGAAAACAAAATTTGGGAACCATGTTGCAATAAACGGGGAAAAGGTACTTTGTTCTGCCATGGTGCCAAAAATTTTATCAAAAAAGATGAATACCATTCCTATCCCTATTCCAATAGCAAGGTTCACACCCATTCCGCCACGCCTTTTTACGGAGGAGACGGCCACGGCAATGATGGTGAGAATATAAGCTGAAACAGGAAGGCTCCAGCGTTTATAACGCACCACTTCATATCGATTGATATAGGAAGACCCCCGCGCCTTTTCCTTTTTTATAAAATCGTTCAGCTCTGTAAAACTAAGGGTTTCCGCAATATAGGTCACCGGTGTTAAATCTTCCAGCGAAAAAGCGAGGACGGTGTCCAGTTTCAATTTGGTTTCAAGAATATCACCTGCCTCCCCGATTTTTCTTTTCTTATAATTGAAGAGCGTATAGGTACTGTCCGTTTCGTTATATTTTATTTGGGTCGCGCTTATTTTGTAGGTCATCTCGTTGCCGTCAAAATGTTCCAGGGTAAAGTTGCTTCCTATTTTTTCGGTTACGTTAAAATAGCTCACATAGATATAGTCGTTGTCATTGATCTGTGTATAAACATTGCTTTGGTCCCTGTCCTGTTTGCCTTTCTTAAGATAATCATAGGAAAATTCATTGAAGCCCTTGCTTGCCTTTGGGGCCAAATACATACTGAAAACCAGCGCGGCAATGCACACCAAAGTGGCTCCAATAATATAGGGACGAAGAAAACGGTAATAAGAAACGCCACTGCTTAAAAAAGCGATCACCTCGGTATTGTTGGCCAATTTTGAAGTGAACCAAATAACCGAAAGAAAAAGAAAGAGCGGAAAAAGCAGATTCGCAAAATAGATGGTGAAATTATAAAGATAGATCATCACCTCGGTGAAGGGCACCTCGTTGTCCAGGATTTTATCAATCTTTTCGGCAAGGTGAACGGTGATGCCAATGGGTATGAACAGCAATAGCAGCAATGAAAAGGTGCCCAAGTATTTTCGAAGTATGTATCGGTCCAGAATACTGAGCATCTTTTATAATCTTTGATCCAATTTTTTTACCATCGCGTTTTTCCACTGCGCAAAATCTCCCGCTAAGATATGTTTTCTCGCCTCGCGAACCAACCAGAGGTAAAACCCAAGATTGTGGATGGTCGCAATTTGCCTTCCCAACATTTCATTCACCGTGAACAAATGCCTTAGGTAGGCTTTTGAATATTCGGTGTCAACCCAAGTGATCCCCATTGGGTCCACCACGGAAAGATCGGCCTCCCATTTTTTGTTCTTTATATTTATAATTCCTTCCGAGGTAAAGAGCATGCCGTTGCGGCCGTTGCGGGTGGGCATTACACAGTCAAACATATCAATGCCCAGGGCGATGTTCTCGAGGATATTCACCGGGGTGCCCACGCCCATCAAGTAGCGGGGTTTTTCCTTTGGAAGGATTTCAGTGACCACTGCGGTCATTTCATACATTTCGTCCGCAGGTTCGCCCACCGAGAGACCCCCAATGGCGTTGCCCTGGGCGCCGGCGGATGCTATATATTCTGCAGATTGCTTTCGTAAATCTTTATAAGTACTTCCTTGCACTATCGGAAAAAAAGTTTGTGCATAATTATATTTCAACGGTGTTTTTTCCAAATGATTAATGCATCTGTCCAGCCACCGGTGCGTCATGTGCATGGATCGTTTTGCATAATTATAGTCACACGGATAGGGTGTGCATTCATCAAAAGCCATAATAATATCGGCGCCAATGGCACGTTGGATTTCCATCACATTTTCAGGGGTAAAAACATGGTAACTGCCGTCTATATGGCTTTTGAATTTCACCCCTTCTTCCTTAATTTTCCGATTTGCCGATAGCGAATAAACCTGATAGCCGCCGCTGTCAGTCAAAATATTTTTTTCCCAGTTCATAAATTTATGAAGGCCGCCCGCTTTTTCAAGAATTGCAGTTTGGGGCCGTAAATACAAATGATATGTATTCCCGAGAATAATATCTGGTTTAATATCCTCTCTAAGTTCCCGTTGATGGACTCCCTTTACAGTACCTACCGTACCCACCGGCATAAAAATTGGCGTTTCAATCAATCCGTGATCTGTTTTGATCGTGCCGGCGCGCGCATTGCTATTTGGGTCTGTAGCGTCTAATTTAAAGTGCATGAAGCAATTTTTGTTGAGGTGGCAAAGATAACTTTTATTAATTCGGAATTCTGAATTCTGAATTCTGAATTTTCAGTGGTGTTAACAAAACCTTGAAATCGTTAATAAAAGCATACGCTTCAGCTTTGAACGGCTTGCTGAATGCCTTACTTTTGACACTGAAAATTAAAACAAATTATGGCAGATTATAAAGCTCTCGAAAATTTGGCTACCCAAGTTAGAAGGGATATTTTAAGACAGGTACACAAAGTAAATTCTGGGCATCCGGGCGGCTCCTTGGGCTGTACCGAATTTTTCGTTGCACTTTATAATGAATTGATGGAACGCAACGAAAACTTCACGATGGACGGGATTGGGGAAGATCTTTTCTTTCTTTCAAACGGACACATTTCGCCCGTTTTCTATAGTGTTTTGGCGCGTGCGGGATATTTTCCTGTGGAAGAATTGAAGACCTTTCGCCATTTAAATTCACGATTACAGGGCCATCCCACAACGCACGAAGGCTTGCCGGGAATTCGGATTGCATCGGGTTCTTTGGGACAAGGAATTTCAGTATCCATTGGCGCGGCCCTTTCAAAAAAACTCAATAATGACAGCCATATAATCTACACCCTTTGTGGTGATGGCGAATTGCAGGAAGGCCAAAACTGGGAAGGCATAATGTATGCAGCAGGCAACAATGTGGACAACCTGATCGTCACCGTAGATTTAAATGGGCAACAGATAGACGGAGCCACCAAAAACGTACTTCCGTTGGGAAACCTGAAGGCAAAGTTTGAAGCCTTTGGATGGGATGTCATGGAAATTGAAAACGGAAACGATCTAAAAGAGATTGTTTCCGGAATGAAAAAAGCAAAGGAAAAAACCGGCAATGGAAAACCAGTTTGTGTTTTGCTGCATACAATAATGGGCAACGGGGTTGATTTTATGATGCACACCCACGATTGGCACGGAAAAGCTCCGAACGACCAACAATTGGAAACTGCACTTTCCCAAAATTTACCAACCTTGGGAGATTATTAAAATTGAAAAAAATATAGATGAAAAAATATACAGATACTGGCAAAAAAGATACACGTTCGGGTTTTGGAGATGGATTGACGGAACTTGGAAAGAAAAACGAAGCGGTTGTGGCCCTTTGCGCAGACCTCACCGGTTCATTAAAAATGGACGAATTCAAGGAAAACCATCCGGAGCGATTCTTCCAAATTGGAATTGCGGAAGCAAATATGATTGGTATTGCTGCCGGAATGACAATTGGTGGTAAGATACCTTTCACGGGGACCTTCGCGAATTTTTCCACGGGACGGGTGTATGACCAAATTCGCCAAAGCGTGGCCTATAGCGGGAAAAATGTAAAAATTTGCGCTTCCCACGCGGGGATTACTTTGGGTGAAGATGGCGCCACGCACCAAATTTTGGAAGACATTGGATTGATGAAAATGCTTCCTGGAATGACCGTTATAAATACTTGCGATTACAACCAAACCAAAGCTGCAACCCTTGCCATTGCAGATTATGAAGGCCCAGTTTACCTTCGCTTCGGAAGGCCGAAAGTTGCAAACTTCACTCCGGCTGACCAGAATTTCCAAATAGGAAAAGCGGTTCAATTGCAGGAAGGAACTGATGTAACTATTATAGCCACAGGCCATTTGGTTTGGGAAGCACTGCAGGCAGCGGAAACATTATTCGAAAATGGAATAACCGCCGATGTCATAAACATCCATACCATAAAACCTTTGGACGACGAGGCAATTTTGAACAGTGTGAAAAAAACAGGCTGTGTGGTCACTGCGGAAGAGCACAACTTTCTTGGTGGTTTGGGCGAAAGTGTTGCCCGTGTGCTCTCAACAAAACATCCCGCCCCACAGGAATTTGTAGCCACGCAGGATACATTTGGAGAATCCGGCACTCCCGAGCAATTGATGGATAAATACGGTCTGAACGCTTCGGCGATAGTCAATGCGGTTCAAAGAGTTATCGCCCGGAAATAATGGTTTTAAATTACGGTTAAAAATTAAAGGCCACGCTTTTATCAACGTGGCCATTTTTTAATATTTTAAGAGGGAATAATTAGATGGAAGGATCCAAATAATCTGGAATACCATTTCCATTTCTATCTGGAAAGGTAACAACTCCATTTATAATTTCAATTTCAAACTTGGTGAGGCGGCCGTCGCCATCGTCATCGGTATCAAGGTAGTTCAATACGCCATCGCCATCGGTATCATCGTCATATAGATTTCCGTTTCCGTTGAGATCCTCCATATAGGAAGGAATCCCGTCCTGGTCATGGTCCAGCACTTCGAAATCAAATAATTCAAAAGAGAAGATTACCTGATCGTAAGCTTTTAGCCCTCCATTTGGAGGCGGATATTGAAAATAGGCAAGGCCGGAAGGAATAAAAACGGCACCAATTCCGTAATTATAAAAAGTCAAGGTTCCATCAGGGTTTATTACAGGTTCGCCCTCGGCACCTTTAAATTCGATGATGGCTTGTTGCAGCCCGCGGATTATGCCAGCACTGGGCGGGTTTTCTACGAGTTCAAACTTCACGGGTCTTACGGCACTGTCAAACAAATCTAAGTTCATCAACCTTCCATCATAGGTATTGGTGGTTCTATCGCAAAAATGGGGGTGTTCATCTCCTCCACCTTCGCGCACTTTAAGGTAATATAGCTTGTAAACCACTGAATTATCCACCAAATCGCGGACTTCTTTGGAAGTAACCTGAGTCATCAGCGGTGTTTTGGAAGCATTATCACCGGCTATTGTGTCAAATTTAATCTTGAAATTATCTGGGTCAGCCTGAAATTCTTCATAATTATAGAAATGTGTTTCCAAAAAGGTTTCGATTTCCGCTTGAGCCCTTGCTGCTTCTTCGCCCCTGTCCCTTGGTGGGATCACAGGGATATCAACATCGTCATCCTTTTTACAGGAAACGGTAATGGAAAGTATCATTATTAAAAACGCAACGCCGTATTTTATTTTTGCCATCATCAATTTTTTGTGGGCGCAAGATACAATTTTCCGCTATTTTTGTATGCCACATTAACGTTGTTTTTGGGATTAAAAAATTATGAGGATAGACAAATACTTATGGTGTGTCCGTTATCAAAAGACCAGAAATATTGCCACCTTGGCTTGTAAGAAAGGCTTGGTGAGGATAAATGGCGATATAGCCAAGCCCGCACGTGAAGTGTATGTTGGTGACGTGATAGGCTTAAGAAAGGACCAAATAAACTATACACTCCAAGTGCTTGATATCCCGTCAAGCCGGGTGGGAGCAAAATTGGTTGATCTCTATAGAAAGGACACTACCCCCAAAGAGGCGTTTGAAACGGATGAACTGTTGCAGTATGCCAAAACTTATTACAGAAAAAAAGGAGTGGGCAGGCCAACAAAAAAAGATAGAAGGGAATTGGACGATTTCACGGATTCCCCAAATGATGCGACGGAATAACAATTAAATTAAAAAAAAAGATGGCTGAAATAACCCCCACAATTCTCAACGAGAAACAAATAGCCCAAAAAGTAAGGCGCATTGCCTATCAAATTTATGAAACCAATGTTAAGGAAAAGGAGGTGGTGATTGCCGGAATAATGACCAACGGGTTTATTTTGGCAAAAAAAATAAAAACCGAATTAGAGAAAATTTCTCCCATCAAGGTTTTGTTATGTGAAGTGTATATCGATAAAAAACAACCCATCAATGAAATCACAACATCATTGGGAAGAGACGATTATGAAAATAAGTCACTACTGTTGGTAGATGATGTGCTCCACTCGGGCACGACCCTGATTTATGGGGTGAAGCATTTTTTGGAAGTTCCGCTGAAACAATTCAAAACCGCGGTACTCGTGGACCGCAATCATAAAAAATATCCTATAAAAGCAGATTTTAAGGGGATTTCCCTATCAACTTCAATAAATGAAAACGTAACCGTAATCTTTGAGAAGAATAACGATCGGGCGGTTTTAGAGTAAAGCCGCCCGGATTTTGCTGACGGTTTGGTTTAGGCTCCCTTCATTTTCAACGACCAATCCGGCCTGATTGTAAAAATAGGATCTTTCAAAAAGGTGTTTTCTAATAAAGTCGTTCAATGCTTCCGTAGTATCAATATGTGCCAAAAGCGGCCTTTTTTCTTTATCCGAAAATAAGCGGGCCTCTAAAGTCTGTATTGAAACCTTAAGATAAATTGTGGTTATTTCCTTATTGTTTAGAAGCATCTCCAGCGTATTTCCATAACAAGGAGTTCCGCCGCCGGTGGCCAGCACAAAATTTTCGTTTTCCGCCAAAAGGCGCTGCAAGACGATATTTTCTTGTTTTCGAAAGTAAATCTCACCTTTGTCGGAAAAAATTTGGGATATGGAACAGCCCAATTGCTTTTCAATTTCGGCATCCAAATCCATGAACGGAATCTGCAACTCGTGGGCGAGGATTTTCCCCACGGCCGTCTTTCCGCTTCCCATATAACCAATGAGCACTATTTTCATTGGGGTCAAATTTCGATGTTTTAATTGAACATTCAAACGCTTTGAGAATTATTACCGATTTATCAGTATAATTCCCAGAAATAATCAAATTAATAAGTGTCAACCTCTGTGTGTCAATAGTTTTGGATTTTTATCAAATAAAATTCATTTTCGTTTTGAAAAATTAATTTAATGATAGTATATTTGCACCCTCATAATAAGGCACACCATTTAGTTGCCTTCTTTTTTTTGACATTTTGACCTGGTAGCTCAGTTGGTAGAGCACCTCCCTTTTAAGGAGGTGGTCCTGGGTTCGAGCCCCAGCCAGGTCACAAAATAAGAGTCTCAGCTTAAATGTTGGGACTTTTTTGTTTTGGAACGGATATGGGCGAGAAGTTTATCCCCCGATTGTTATAAAGCCGAAAGTTACGTAAACAGTAACTTTCGGCTTTTTTTATTTGAATTATTACCTTATCTAATTAGGGGAGGTTAATAATAATGACATTTATTCTATCCTTTCAATATTTATTCAAGGCGAGGTTCACTTTGAGCAAATTAATTTGGTAAAGTGGTTGACACAAGCTAAGAAACAGGGAACGGAATGTAGTGAACTACGAGGAAATATAAGGGATGGTAGGGGAATCTTAGGAGTATCATTAACATATAGACAACATAATGTTCACTTATAGTCAATATATAGTCCACATATATAGGATGATTATTGGAGAAAATGTTTTATCTTTAACGCAGTTTACAATGATGTTCAACCCTTAAAACCAATGAATTATGGGATTACCACCAATAATAGGAACGTATAATGGTATAAACTACTACATGCGCAAAGGCAAACAGTGCCAACGGAAAGCAGGAGGCGGATTCACCCGTGAAGGTATAAAAAATAATCCCAAAATGCAAGGGATCAGGGATAGAAATACCGAAATGGCCGAATGCAGTAAATTCAATGCCGATTTTAAGTCGGCACTGTTTCCATTTTTAAAAGAGATCAATGATGGGACTTTGCACGAGCGGTTAATGAAGTTACTGATGAAGATAAGACTTTTGGATGAGGCAGCGGAAGGAGAACGGACGGCTGGGGCTGGGCTTAAGAGTGATGCTGGAAGAAGGCAGTTAAGCGATTTTAAATTTACCGCAGGCCCAAACACCCGGGATATATTGAGTTCAAGTTATGATTTTGATGTTAAGAAGGGAACTTTAAAAGTTAGTTCGTTTGACTCCGCCCGCTTAAAATTCCCAAAAGGGACTACCCACCTATTTCTTGATTATGGCGTCTTGGAATACGATGTAAAGGGCAATCGCTTTCGGTTTTTACAAAATGATAAGACTTTAACGATAGCAAAAGGAGACGAAATGCAAGATTTGTTTTTGGAGGTGACAGAAAAACCCAAGAAAGGGCGATTGGTTTTTGGAATTGTAAAGGTGCAGTTTTATGAAAAGCTGCCCGATGCATTTTATAAGTCGTTTGCTAAGGGGGCTTTGGGGATTGGGGTTGTTTAGATTTGAGACGTGAGACTTGAGACGTGAGATTTGAGATATGAGAAGTGAGATGTAGGACGTAAGACGTAAGACGTAAGACAAAAGATGAATGTATTCCTATTTTAGTCAATGTTGAGGCTTTTGAATATTTGAATATTGAATGGTAACTTTATTT
>JBEBRF010000075.1:0-11523 GCA_040394975.1 Aequorivita soesokkakensis | reverse complement strand
CAACTTCCCCCATTTCAGGAAGCAATTACATGAAAAAAATATTGGTTACAGGCGCATACGGACAATTGGGAAGATGCATAAAAAATGCTTCCGCCGATTTTCTCGATTTTGAATTTGTCTTTGTTTCAAAAGAAGAACTGGATATTGAAAATGCAGTTTTTTTGAATGATTTTTTCAGTAAAAATCAATTCGATTATTGTATAAACGCTGCGGCATACACGAATGTTGAAAAGGCAGAAAGCGAACCAGAAAAGGCGTTTGCAATCAATGCTGAAGGCGTAAAACATTTAGCTGAAATCTGTAGGCAAAATAATGTTGTGCTACTTCACATTTCTACGGATTATGTTTTTGATGGCAAAAAGGAATCGCCTTATTTGGAAACCGATCCAACAAATCCGTTAAACGTTTACGGAGCTTCCAAGCTGAAAGGGGAAGAATATATTCAGCAAATCTGTAATAAATATTTCATTTTTAGAACTTCGTGGCTATATTCACAATACGGGCACAATTTTTTGAAAACCATTTTGAAATATTCCGAAGAAACAAAACCACTTACAATTACCACAGAACAAACAGGAACGCCCACAAATGCGAATGATTTAGCCGATGCGCTGTTACAGGTAATCGCACAAGATTCAATAGATTACGGCGTTTACCATTACAGCAATGGCGGTGATACAACCTGGTTTGGGTTTGCGGAAGAGATACTCCGGCAAACTGGAAAATTAAAAGAGGCAAAACTTGCAAAAACCAACCATTACCGTACTTTTGCCGCACGGCCTGTTTATAGTGTTTTGGATAATACAAAGGTTTTCAGCAAACTAAATTTACAGCGTATAGATTGGCAAAATAGTTTGCCATCTGTTTTAAGCATAGTATAGTCATTAATTTATAACTTTATTTCTTATGGCACAGCGTGATTCAGAGGAGATTGATTTAGGAACTATTTTTGGAAAGGTTCGTGATGGATACCATAATTTTTTGATTGCTCTTTTTCGTGGGAGCCGATTTTTACTTCGGAACTGGATTCTAATTTTAGGAATTATAGTTGTTGGAGTTGTCATTGGGTATTTTTTAGAGGATAAAAAAAGTAACGAAACAACACTATTGGTTCAAATAAATTTTGAATCTGCGAATTATGTTTATAATGCAATAGATCAGTTGAACGCCAAACTCCAAGAAAATGACGCTGATTTCCTAATGGAAAATGGATTTTTGGATAATGGGCGCACGGCTGTAACCAGTGCCGAAATTGAGCCCATAGTAAATATAATGGACATCCTAAAGAATACAACTGGTAATGATGGTTATATCCAAGCCGTTTTTGATCAGTCGAAATTTGAGGATGATCTATTGACATCGGAAGTTTTTATTCCTGAATACAAAAACCATAGAATAGTAATTACTTCAAATGAAAATGATACAGATAAAGTCTTAAGTGTTTTTTTATCATATCTAAACGAGAATAAAATTTTAAATAAAATAAAGGTTGTTAAAATAAAAAATACTGAAAGTATAATTGAAAAGAACAAAAACAGTATTGCAAGTATTGATTCCAGTATGAAGGTTTATGGTACACCGATGCCAAGCAATATTCATCCCGGTCAAAATTATTTCAATTATTATGAATTTAATAATGGTAACATTCACCTGTTAGTGCAACAAAAAACAAGTTTGTTAGAGGAGAATGAAGAGCTCGAAATAGAATTAATAAAATATAACAATATCGTTGAACTTTTAAATAAGCCAGAGCTCCAGATCAAAAAAAATATTTTAGCTAAACAAACCATTATTATTCCACTTCTATTTATGGGGCTATTCATTCTATTCGCCTTGTTAAGAGGGCTCTATCTTAAGGCCGAAAGGTTAAGTATATCGAGAAAATAACCCCCCGGAATTATGGCCCTTATTTTGGGCATTTAATGAAATTTTGACAAATCTTCATGAAAAGGATAAACCTGATAGTATTTGGCACCCGCCCCGAGGCCATAAAAATGGCGCCATTGGTCCAAAAATTTTTAAAAAACGAAAACTTTATAACGAAAGTCTGCGTTACCGCCCAACATCGCGAAATGCTGGACCAAGTTTTGGATTTCTTTGAAATCACCCCCGATTATGATCTGGACCTCATGCGGCCAAACCAAAATCTCTATTCATTGACCGCTACAATAATTGAAAACATGAAACCTGTGCTGGAGGAGGTAAAGCCCGATTATGTGTACGTTCACGGGGATACCACAACTTCCATGGCGGTGGGTATCGCCGCTTTTTACAGCGGTGCCAAAATATGCCATGTCGAGGCGGGTCTGCGCACCTTTGATCGGCAATATCCCTTCCCTGAAGAGTTCAACCGGCAACTTACTGGTAAGATAGCCGACTATCATTTCGCGCCCACCGAACTTTCCAAAAAAAACCTTTGGGCAGAAAACACAAAATCTGAAAGTATTTTGGTTACTGGGAATACCGTAATCGATGCACTGCTATACGGGATTGAAAAGGTAAATTCCGAAAAATTTAAGGATGATGAAATAGAAAACCTAAAAACCATTCTTGATTTTCAGAAAAGAATAATACTTGTAACCGGGCATCGAAGAGAGAATCACGGGGAAGGACTTATAAATATATGTGCAGCCCTAAAAACTATTGCACAAAACCATCCCGAGGTACAAATAATTTATCCCGTACATCTAAATCCAAATGTGGTGGGCCCTGTAAATGACTTGCTCGGTGGTGTTCACAATATCAACCTTGTGTCGCCCTTGGCCTATCCCGCGTTTATCTGGTTGATGGAAAAATCATATCTCATAATTACCGACAGTGGCGGCATTCAAGAGGAAGCACCAAGTTTAGGAAAACCCGTATTGGTAACCCGTACCACTACAGAGCGCCCCGAGGCGGTGGACGAAGGCACCGTACTTTTGGTGGGCGCCGATACGGATAGGATTATAACCGAAACCGAAAAGCTTTTAAACAATCCGGAATATTACCGCGCCATGAGTTTGTTGCACAATCCCTATGGCGATGGCAAAACATCGGAACGAATCGTAAATTTTATTGAACAATTAGAACATGGAAAATAAACCCACGGTAGTGATGATGGGTCTTGGTTACATAGGGCTGCCAACAGCGGCACTAATTGCCAGCAAAGGAATAAAGGTAACGGGAGTTGATATTCATCAACACGTGGTCAATACCATCAATGAAGGGAAAATACACATTGTTGAACCCGATCTGGATGGCCTCGTTCACCACGTTGTGAAGCAGGGCTATTTAAAAGCTTCCACCAATCCTGTGGAAGCCGATGTTTATTTAATAGCCGTGCCAACCCCTTTTAAGGAAAATCATGTTCCGGATCTTTCTTTTGTTGAATCTGCCGTGCACAATTTAATTCCCACCTTAAAGAAAGGAGCCTTGGTTATCGTGGAGTCTACCAGCCCGGTCGGAACAACGAAAAAGGTGCAGGAAATTATTTTTGAGGGAAGGCCCGATTTAAATGAAGAAATCTTCATTGCATATTGCCCAGAGCGCGTGCTTCCCGGAAATGTAATTTATGAACTGGAACAAAATGACCGGGCAATCGGCGGAATAGACGATGCTTCAACCGAAAAGGCAGTTTGGTTTTATAAACATTTCGTAAAAGGGGAACTACATAAAACAAATTCACAAACAGCCGAAATGTGCAAATTGGTAGAAAACTCTTCCCGCGATGTCCAGATTGCTTTTGCTAATGAACTCTCCATGATATGTGATAAAGCAGGCATCAACGTTTGGGAATTGATCCGCTTGGCAAACAAGCATCCGCGCGTAAATATTCTTCAGCCCGGAACCGGCGTTGGCGGCCATTGTATTGCTGTTGATCCTTGGTTCATAGTTTCTGAATTTCCCGACGAATCAAAAATAATCCGTTCCGCCCGCGAAATAAACAATTACAAAACCGAATGGGTCATTGAAAAGGTAAAGAATGCCGCGCTTCAATTTAAATTGGATAACGGTCGGGATGCTGTTATAGCCTGCATGGGCCTGGCTTTTAAACCAAATATTGACGATCTGCGGGAATCACCCGCGCTCCATGTGGCGCAGCAATTGGATGCAGACGGATTTCAGGTGCTGTTTGTTGAGCCAAATCTAAAATCACATAATCTTTTTACCTTAACATCCCTACCGGAGGCAAAGCAGAAAGCAGATATCATGGTATTTCTTGTGGCCCATAACGAATTCAAGGGGTTGAAGGGAGAAATCAAAATACAGATTTTGGATTTTTGTGGGGCCCAAAATTGAACGGGTTGAAAATTTCCGTCAGTAACTGGTAACTTTATTTATAAAATTTGCTCAAAACCCTACTACATAAAAACTACTTAATTTATGGTAGCTCTATTCTTTTCAGTAGAGGATTAGAATACCTCGTGCTTTTTTTTGCCGCCCATCACCTCTCTAAATACAATTATGGGGAATTGGAGTATTATAAAAAAGTAATCGAGGTAGGTTCTTCCGTTTTTGCTTTTGGTTTTCCCGCCCTTATCCTCAGTTATACCAAAAGCAGGGAAAGTAAAAACTATTTTTTCCTCTTGGGGCTTTTATTTGTACTTTTTGTGGGTACAGTTGCGGCCATTTTTTTTAGTCTTTTCAATTGGTTGTTTCTAATTGTTCCTTTCGTTTTTTATGCCTTGTTTTTTACAGGGGGAATCGCCCAATCTTATTTTTTAGTTAGTAATGGTAGTAACTACGCTTCATATTATAAAATAGGTATTTCGATTCTGTTTTATGGGTGGGTTTTTATATCAATTTATCATTTTGATGTTGCTGGCTATGCCTATGTTTACGTTAATTATTTATTGCTCCCGGTTTCTTTTTTACACGTTGCAGTTATATTTTATCGTGAAAGGATTGTTTGGCAAAAAATAAAAAGGTATTGGAACCTATTTAGAAAATTATTATGGAGTTCTTTTACTCTGGTGATAAGTAATTTTGCGAATATGATGTTCTTATATACAGATATATTCATAATTAAATGGCTTTCAGATAGCGCAAATATTGATATTGCCAATTACAGTTTTGCGCTGAATGTTGCCAATATACTTTTACTAATACCTTTAACTTTGGTTCAGGTGGATATAGAAAAACTCAAAAATAATTTTAGGTATGTTCGCGAGTTAAATAAAAAGATTATTATGCTTACAATCACCGTTTCTATTGTGTTGGTTTTATTTTTCTATGTTTTGATTAACTATGTCATAACGGATTATAAAAATATATTTTCGTTATTTATGATAATTCTTGGTGCGAAATTCATTCAGTCATTATCGCCAATATATGGTACGATGCTCATCATTTTCAAAAAATATAATACGAATCTATATATTAATCTTGTTTCACTATCGTTGAATGTTATTTTTAGCTACTTGTTATACCACCAATTCTCTTTATATGGAATTGCCGCTGCCAGCGTGATCAGCCTAATCATAAGGCAGATACTATTATATAATTCGTACGTTAAATCAGTTAGATAAATTAATTAATATGGCCGGAATTTATGGAGTCTTTCTAAAAGACAGGATAATAGAAAAGGGATTGAATTTTACGGTTTGTGGTTCAATAGATGATAAATTGGTCAATGCTAACGGAACCGTGGGGAGATCAGTTTTGAATAAATTAAATGGGGATAGATTTTTCAAAACCGTAGGGGGCGTTACAATATGTTTTGAAGGCATCAATCTAAGTGACCATATTAAAAGCCCGAGCCATTTTTTTGATGCATATAACAAACATGGAATCACTTTTATCAACCAGTTAAAAGGGTCGTTTTCTGGTTTTATATATGATTTGGAGCGGATGAAAATATTTGTTTTCAATGATCATCTTTCCACAAAAAATATTTTTTACTATTATGACAAGGAGGAAGGGTTGATATTTTCTTCTGAATTGATAGCACTTAAAAAATCTCTTCAAAAGTATGGAATTTCTTATACTCTTAATCAAGATGCTGTATATATGATGGCTCTTTATGGGTTTATTTTGGAGGATCTCACCTATATAAATGAAGTGAAAAAGTTATCGTATAGTTCACGTATGACTTTTGACTTGGCGCACAATGATTTCAAAATTGACAAATTGTTTTCATATTCCACCGAAAAGACATCTATCAATTACGAAGATTCCTTAGATAAAATAAATGGGCTAATGGAAGTTTCTGTGAAAAAGAACTGGAATAAGGACATTTCTTCCAAACATATCTCTCTTTTAAGCGGAGGAATGGATGCCAGAACAAATATCATCATCGCGAAAGACTTAGGTTTTGAAAATATTACAACCATTACTTTTGGGCAATCTAACTCAAAGGATATCTTGTATGCCAAAGAAATTGCAGTAATGGAAGGTCTAAATTCATATCAAAGGTTTTTGGATACCCCAACCTATCTAATTGATAACATCATTGAGAATTATATTTTGCCGAATGATGGCTTAATGATGTTTCAAACATCCGCACATACTTCATCAACTGTGAAAAGTTTCAATCTGAATGATTATCAAGTTTTGCATACTGGACAAATTGGCGATTTACTTTTTGGTTCATTTACAAAGGAAAACTATGATTTCAGAAAGAATAGAAGCTCTATAGGTTATACGGGCTTTGTTTCAAATGAAAAGTTATTAAACAAAATTGAGTCTCTTCCCTATATTCTTGATAAGTATCAAGAAAGAGGAATGGAATTATATACTTATGAGCAACGTGTTATAAACGCCACATTGGTTGGAGATAGAAGCCTTAATGGAGTTATCGACAATATCTCACCATTTTTTGATCTTGAGTTAATAAATTTTTGTCTATCACTTCCCAATAAGTACAAAGCAAGCCAAATGATTTATTTTGACTGGCTAAAAAAACATCACAACAGAGCGTTAAATTACCCATGGGATAAGATTGAAATGTTGCCCAACAATAGATATAAGATTATTTACGGGAAAAAGTTCAAAAAATATTTTAATGGAGCAAAAAAATACTTCAATTTAAAGTATGACAGTATGAATCCTTATAATGAATGGCTGAAGAAGGACTTGTCAATTATTGAAGCACTGGATGCCATATTTGAAACTGAAATCATAAAAGATTATATTCATAATGAAATGAAGACCGATTTAAGGGAGATATATCGTGAAAATATCTTTGAATTCAGAAATAAATTCG
This sequence comes from Aequorivita soesokkakensis, assembly GCA_040394975.1. Lineage (GTDB taxonomy): Bacteria > Bacteroidota > Bacteroidia > Flavobacteriales > Flavobacteriaceae > Aequorivita > Aequorivita soesokkakensis_A. The sequence continues at coordinate 4,340 of JBEBRF010000075.1, read as the reverse complement.
CTGTTATTACTGCGTTGTTGGCCATGAAGTTATATTTTGATGATGGAAGATAAGGTTTCATTGAATAACATATCCACCACAAAATCCTTTAGCACTTTTCCAAAAGAGTGGATTACCAAGTTATTGGTGATTCTTCCTTTCATAATTATCTATGCCGGCACTGTTTTCCAGACAACTCACAAAGAAATAACCTCTGCGAGTAAGATATTGGCTTTTGGTTATATGGTTGTTTATATTTTATATTATAGAAAAGTAAATACAAATCTTTTTGTAAGCACCCTCCTTTTCTTGCCATTTTTGATATATGGAATCTTCAACTCTTGGATACTCAAAGCGGGATTAAGTGATGGAATCAGGTATCTATTTCCCATTGTTGTATTGTTTTACAGTTACTGCATTAAAGACCATTTTGGCCTGCTTTTAAAATTTATAATCTTTTTTGTGGTTCTTAATTTTTTAGTCCAAATGTCCAATTATTTCAATTGGGTCCGTGGCATTGAGCAATGGTTTTATTACAGAACTGAGAATGGGTATGCCTATTATAACGAAACCGCGGGCATCATTAGGGCTACTGGCAGCGTTGTATTCTTTGGTTTTCTTGGTTTTTTAAATATGGTAGCTTTCTTTATCATTAGTGTCTTTTATCAAGGAAGATTCAAGAAAATATTATTGGGCATAACGCTGTTTATGCTGTTGGCTAGCGTGTCCTTTAAAGCCTTTGGAGCTTTCCTACTAGTTCTCTTGCTTTATAATTATAGGCGTATATATAAACTGTTTGCAATCTTTTCGTTGTTATTGGTCGGGGTTTATTTCACATTTCCAGAGAAAATAAATGAATTTGTGCAAAGCCTTTTATTGCGGATCAGTCTGTACATTACCGAGGGAAATTCTGCCAGAAGCGAGTCGTATAGAGTAATGCTCAATGAAATAGGAAATTTCAATCTATTTGGACAAGGAGTGGGTGTTTTTGGAGGTCCTGCCTCCACGGCTTATAATTCATGGTATTACAAAATGGTCGGGTTTAACTGGTATGATACCAAATGGTTGAATCTCACTACAACCGATACCTTCCTTCCGCATCTCTTTGTAGAGTTGGGGATATTGGGCGGGCTAATGTATCTATTGGTTTTGATTACACCGCTTTTCAGAAAAAAAATTAACAAGCGGTATTTATTGGTTCTCGCAATTTATTTCTGTTTGTTTTTTGATATGCTTTTTTCCTTTTCCCTTAATAATTTAGACTATTTGCTGTTTTCCTTAGTATTCGTTTATCCAATATTATATTACAATGAAAAGAGTACCGTGACCGATAAACCGCAGCCAACTCATGGGAACTGAAAAAAAAATAAAGGTTCTTTTTTTTGCGAATATTCCGCTTCTAAAGGAACCACGGTCTATTGGAGGAGCCACGGTTCTGGCAAAAAATATATTGGATTTTATAGCCTTAGCTCCTCGAGTTCAAGTATCTCACCAACAGATCAGGACCTTTTGGAGGAATAAACTTCAATTGATAGATTATTTTTTCTGGATTTTTCGCTTTCCCTTTGTGGCAAGAGGCTATGATGTCATCAGTTTTCACGGCACTAAAGACCTGCATTTTACTATTGCCCCGCTTTTATGGCTTTGGGCCAAATTCTTAAACAAAAGAACGATCTATCATTTTTTTGGAGGGAATTTTATGGAACAATATGAAGCGCTCCCAAAAACATTTCAATTTATATTGAAAAACACCGTTTTAAAATCAGACACAGTTTTTTTTGAGACAAAGCAGCTGATGGATTATTTTGAAAAAAAAGATATTAAAAATTCGCGATGGCTTCCGAATGCAAGAAAACCAGCCAATTTTAGAAAGGCCACAAACTATTTTGAAAGAAAATTTGTTTTTATCTCCCGCGTAGTGCCCCAAAAAGGTATTACTGAAATTGTTGAGGCCGCAGCGTTGTTACCGAAGGATTATACGATCGATATTTATGGCCCCATAGACGATAGACATTATGAAAATAGCGTCTTTAAGAATTCAACAGTGAACTATAAAGGAATCCTACGGCCTGACGAAATTGAAACTACACTTTCACAATACAATGTGCTTTTGCTGCCGTCATATTTTGAAGGCGAAGGTTACCCAGGAATAATAATTGAAAGTTTGGCAAGGGGAATTCCTGTGATTGCAACACAATGGAAGGCCTTGCCAGAAGTTATTACTGATGGCTACAATGGTATTTTGGTTCCCATAAAAGATGCCGAAGCCTTGGCGCAAGCAATCTGTCAATTCAATGAATACAATTATACTGAATACAGTGAAAATGCTTTGAAAAGTTTCGAGAACTTTAATAGCGAAGTGGTATTTAATAGAATTGTTGAAAGCTACTTAAAAAAATGAAGCCTTTCCCTTCAAATAAAATAATGCTAATAACCACCCTGTTGGTTACTTTGGGATTTGGGATTAAATTCATGACTTCCTCAAACGAGCAATTTTTTCAGCTGAATTTTGATTGGGATAAAGAAAAACCAATAAAAGATCTTGGCACTGTGATACTTGATTCTGTTTCTTACAATTATGTAATGGTCAGCAATAATAATTTCCGGCCGAATCCTCAAAATACATATAAACTTTCAACCAAAAATGAAAGTTATTATTTTAGGTATGTATTCGTAATGAGAGATGCTAAAACTATTCAATTTAAAGGGGTTGAATGGATAACAGATATTCCGGAAAGAACGAAAATCAAATATAGCATTGAAGAGGTTTTTCTGCCATTAAAGGAGGGAACTGGACCAACGGTAGTTGTCTTAGGCGATAGATTGCTTATTGAAAATGAAGGAAAATATTACAAAAGGGATCTGAGAAATATTTCACCTGTAATTTTTAAAGGAAAATATTATGACGTATTTGATTTCCCCCATGAAGCTTTAAAAAATAATACATCCGCAAGTATTTTGGCACAAACTGAAAATATACCAACTGCTGATTATTATATTTTGATGTTCGGCACCAATGAGAATTTGGATTCGTTGGCAACCTTTCAAAATAATACAGTGAAAATCCTCACAGCCCTACAAGCTAAAAATCCACAAAAAATTGTTTTGATTACAATGCCACCTTCCCGGGATGCTGAGGTAGATCAAAAACATAAAACCATCAATGACATTTTTACAACACTTTCAAGCACCATTGACCTTGAATTGATAGATACATTTCGCTTATTCTCACAAAATCTTGATAAGTACATTCGCAAAGATAGCGTCAATATAAGCAGGGATGGTTATTATGAACTTGCAAAGGAAACGGCCAAACGGATAAAATGATACTCAAGAACGAATATTTAAGAGATAAGATTTTTTACTGGCTGTTGGGCTTTTGTCTAATCTCTTTGCCCTTTCCAGATTATAGTTTTAATTCACAGGCTATAATTGCATTGACTGCTTATTGGCTTTTTTATAATCCGTTTGCCGAAAAGAAGAAACTGTTTCTCCAGCACAAACTTCCAATTCTTCTATTTTCCAGTTTATTTTGGATTCCTCTTTTTGGTGTGTTGTATTCAGACAATTTGGAAGCCGTCATGAAGGAGTTGCAACTTAAACTCCCCTTTTTGATTTTCCCCATACTATTACTAACAGTTCGGTTAAAGAATTGCCGTCATTTTGTGTTGAATCAATTTTTGTTGGGAATTTTTGCGGCCTCGCTTCTGGCATTGGCAAAAGTAGGATATTTTAAAATTAATAATCTTGGCAATTATTTTTATTATAGCAAGTTCTCTGAGTTATTAGATAAGCATACCACCTATTTTTCTCTGTTTGTAGTAATCTGCATGCTTTGGTTATTGTGGCAGTTTATTCAAGCAGAGAGACATAAATTATTTTTAATTATCGGTGCATTTGCTTTATTTTTTATTTTTTATTTGCTAAGCGTTCGTATCAGTATCATTGCTCTGATTGTAGGTGCCTTAATTATTATTTTAAGTTCTATTGCTTCTCTTTGGAAAAGAGTTTTGTTAATGATTATTGTTCCAGTTCTTTTGGGCTCCGTTTACTTTACCCCCTATTTTCAAAAACGTTTTGAACCAAGCACTACGGAGACAACCCAGATAAGCGATTTGGAATTCCGAAAACTTCACTGGAAGGCAGTTTTGGAAACAATAAACCATAATAATCTATTGATTGGTTACGGAACACGAAGCCATAGGGATTATTTATATTATAAATACAAGGAGTATGGCCTTACCTCAGCCTATAAAGAAGGCTATAATGCCCATAACCAATATTTAGAAATTTTCTTGGAGTTTGGACTGTTGGGATTGGTAATTTTCTTAGGTTTGATTCTTTATTTATTGTGGGTTTTT
>JBEBRF010000074.1:0-11560 GCA_040394975.1 Aequorivita soesokkakensis | reverse complement strand
GCCATAAGCAATGGTGAAATGAACCATAAAGTCAACCAAACAATAATTTTCATAACTGTTTTTTAAAAATAAAATGGGCCCATATCCGTAATGAAATAGGCCCATTAATGATACATTAATTTTGTTTAAAGATAATCGTTTGCTGAGTAGCTCCTCCTTCATAGTTAAACTCAATCTTATATAGACCTGCATCGAGTTCATCGATAAGATTGGGGTTATTAATTCCAATCGAATCTTTTGGGGTTATTGTAACATTCATTAGAAATACAATTGTTATAAATTGCAAAAAATCAGTAAGTTTTTAATAATTTCAAAGATTTGGGTTAATAATCTCTCAAATATATAAAAAAGATTTTATAGTCTTAATTCCTGTATTTTTTATTTTTCTTACGTTGATTTAAAAAAATTAATAAGGATTTATAAGGGTTTAAAATTTAAACCTTTTATAATAAAAATCAAACGTCTTTTAATCCGCCACCTCAACCTTCCCAAGTTTCATTCCGCCACTTTCTTCGGTAATAGTAACCGTATATCCAAAACCTTCCGTTCTGTAATTGTAAACTATTTTCTGAAGTGCATTGTCGTTTCTCGAAATTTGCAGTTCGCTTATAAAATCAGTTTTCTTTTTGTTGCCGTTTTGTTGGGTTTCATTATTGGACCCCTTTGGGTTCGGAAACGCAAAACTGTGCGGGATTCCAAAAAGTTGCTGTGTCGTAAAAAATGCTTCGTGCCATTTATCCGTTGGTAAAATGAGCGTTTCGGTTTTGGTGGGCTTGCTCACCGTGCCGCCCGTGGCTTCGAAATACTTCACCTTTGGAAATTCCTTTTTAAGTTCCTCGGCATAATTTTTTGCAGCGCCACCTTCCCCGGGAGGAAGAAATTTCGACAGAAACCCGTTAAACGCAAACCCTTTTTGGTTGTTATATTCCACTTCATCCATGGCGCCGTCAATTCCGCCCACGTTCATCGTGTTCTTTCCTTCGGCATTCACGATTTTCACTTTTGTGCCCAATGGCATCACGGCCAATTTCGCACTTTGCAGATTCGGAAATTCGCGCAACGTCAACCCGCTCACCGCCGAAACGTACATAAATTCCGGCGCCGTTTCCGGAATGGTATCAGCAACGACAGTTTGGTTTTCTTCGGAAATTTTTGCGTCGTTCCTGCAGGAAAAAAGAAGTGCAAAACCTGCAAAAACAAGGATGGAAAAGCTTAGGGTTTTCATGCTTTGGAATTTTAAATTACTTTAAAGATAAGTAGCTTTCCCGCATATTAAAAATTTTTACCGGTTTCCTTCATTCGATACCAACCAACCGAGTTCCCCTCCCTTGGGGAGAGGTTAGGGGTGGGCTTTAAAATTCAAGCTTCAATTGCACGTCCACCGAGGCTTTTGGATCTTCCGTTTTTTTCGGTTTTTCGTTGTTCAGGTTTGAAATGGAAATTCCCAACAACCGTACCGACTCCTTCATTTTTTCCTGAAATAACAATTCTTGGACCGCTTCCAAAATCAATTCTTTGGAAGCGATAAAAAGCGGTAGTGTTTTGCTACGGGTTTGCAAAGTGAAATCGCGGTATTTTATTTTTAAGGTAACGGTTTTTCCCGCGATTTTGCTTTTGTGCAAACGCCGTTCAACTTCTTCCGCAATTTCCTCCAGCCTTTCGAGCATAAAAATTTCAGAAGAAATATTTTCAGAAAAGGTATGTTCCGCCGCCAAAGATTTTTGAATTCGTGTAGGTTTTACTTTGCTGTTGTGGATTCCGCGCACCACATTATAATAAAACCCGCCGCTCTTCCCGAAGTTTTCTTCCAAAAATTCAATTGATTTTCCTTTCAAATCCTTTCCGGTGAAAATGCCCAAACGGTACATTTTTTCCTTCGTAACTTTTCCAACGCCATAAAATTTCTTTACGTCCAGATTCTCCAAAAACGGCTCCACTTCTTCCGGTGGGATGGTTTTTTGTCCGTTCGGTTTGTTGATGTCGCTGGCAATTTTTGCCACAAATTTGTTCACCGAAATTCCCGCGGAAGCGTTCAGGCCAGTCTTTTCCTTAATTTTTTTTCGAATTTCCGAAGCAATCAACGTGGCGCTGGGATTGCCTTTTTTGTTTTCAGTAACGTCCAAATAAGCTTCGTCCAAGGAAAGCGGCTCCACTAGATCGGTATATTCAAAAAATATTTTCCGTATTTGCTTTGAAATTTCTTTGTAACGGTCAAAATTAGTGCGCACAAAAATAAGTTCGGGGCAAAGTTTCCGGGCCATTGCACCGCTCATTGCACTTCGCACTCCAAATTTTCGGGCCTCATAACTTGCCGCCGCTACCACGCCACGCTGCTCACTTCCGCCCACAGCCAACGGTTTTCCGCGCAGGTCGGGATTGTCCAATTGTTCAACCGAAGCATAAAACGCATCCATGTCGATATGGATTATTTTGCGAAGGGAATTGGAAGGTTGCATGCTGCAAATTTAATATCTTTAAGGGTTGAATGCTTCTTCGGAAGCCAGATTTAAAACGAAAAACAAGGTGAAAACAGCCATCATTTTAGGAGCAACGGGATTAACGGGAAGTATTTTATTAGAGAAGCTTTTAAAAGATGATTCCTTCAAAAAAATAAAGCTTTTTTCGCGAAGCTTCGTTAATAAGAAATCCCCGAAAATTGAGGAACATTTGATTGATATGTTCCAATTGCAAAACCATTGCGAAGCCTTTACAGCCGATGTTATTTTCTGCTGCATCGGCACCACAAAAGCCAAAACCCCGGACAAGGAAACCTATAAAAAGATAGATTACGGCATCCCCGTAACAGCGGCCAAACTCGCGAAACAAAACGGAATTGAAACTTTTATCGTGATTTCCGCAATGGGCGCAGCGGAAAACAGCAGCATTTTTTACAACAAAACCAAGGGTGAAATGGAACGCGATGTGCTGAAGGAAAATATAAAAAACACTTATATTTTGCAGCCTTCGCTAATAGTTGGCGATAGAAATGAAAACCGTTTTGGCGAAAAGATGGCGACTTTTTTTATGAAAACTTTCGGGTTTTTAATTCCTGAAAAATATAAAATGATTAAAGCCGAAACAATTGCGGAAGCCATGGTAGTTTTGGCCAAGGAAGGATTTTCAAAACAACAGATCGCTTCCGAAGAAATTAAAAAAATTGCACAATATGCATGAAATAGAACGTAAATTTCTGGTCGCTTCGGAAGCATTTAAAAATGAGGCCCACAAGCGCACGCGGATTGTCCAAGGATTTTTGAACACGCACCACGAACGCACCGTGCGCGTTCGCATTCAAGGCGAAAACGGATTTTTGACCATAAAGGGAAAACCCAACAAATCCGGCCTCACCCGCTTTGAATGGGAAAAACAGATTCCCGTGGCCGAGGCCGAGGAATTACTTCACCTTTGCGAACCGGGAATAATTGAAAAAAACCGATATGAAATTTCCGTGGACGACCACACTTTTGAAGTGGACGATTTTATGGGCGAGAACGAAGGATTGATCGTAGCAGAAATTGAACTGGATTCAGAAACTGAACCCTTTGAAAAACCCGAATGGCTGGGAAAGGAAGTTACGGGCGATGTGAAATATTACAATTCAAGCCTCAGCAAAAACCCTTTTAAAAACTGGAATTATGAAAACTAAATTACTTTTTGCCTTTCTGGGAATCACATTTTTTGGCTGTAAAACCAAAATTGAAAAGGAATACACCACCGAACCCTGTCCGGAAGAACTAAAAATTTCAATGGCACAACAAAAAAAGGAATTGTCCGAAAAAGGCTTCCAAACCTTTGATTATGTGGATGAAAAAAGCGGCGATACAATTTTGATGCAACAGTATTTTATCGCGTTTTTGAAAACGGGCACAAACCGCTCCCAGTCAAAAGCGGAGACGGACAGCCTGCAGCGGTTGCATTTGGCACATTTGGGCAGGATGTACGACGAAGGTTTCGCAGATATTTCGGGGCCTTTTGGCGATGATGGCGAAATACGCGGCATCACCATTTACAACGTCCCGACTCAAAAAATGGCAGACAGTTTGGCGAACATGGATCCGATGGTACAATCGGGAAGATTGACGATTGAAATCCATCCGTGGTGGGCTGCCAAAGGCTTTCCGTTGCGCTAAAACTTTCGCGTTCTGAACGGTTTCTCGGTTTAAATTGAAAAAAAAATCTGCCCCGAACGGGCCGAGACAGATTTACAAAGGTAAAAAGGAACAATAAAAATTATCTCCAACCTCCGCCAAGCGCTTCGTATAAATCAACGATGGCTTGAAGGCGATTGTTTTTTGCGGCAATTAAATCCAGATTGGAACCGAGCGCGCGTTCTTGGGCGGTCAAAACTTCCAAATAATTTGCGAAACCATTGTCCAGCAATTCCTGGGAATAATCGGTGGCCAGAGTGTAGGCTTCGTTCTCTTTTTCTTTGATAGCTATTTTTTCCGAAGCCGCTTCAATGGAATACATGGCATCTGAAACTTCCTTGCCGGCAATGAGCAATGTGTATTTGAATTGCAACAACGCCTGTTCCTGCTGCGCCTGCGAAACTTCGTATTGGGTCTTTATCCTTCTGCCGTTGAAAATGGGCTGCGTCAATCCGCCAATTACACTTGCAAACAATGAATTCACATCAAAAAGTTTATCCAGTTCCAAACTTTGGAAACCGCCGCTCGCGTTTATGGTAAGCGATGGATAGAAGTTGCTTCGGGCCATGTTTGTCAGTTCAAAAGCATTGACCAAACTGTATTCCGCCGCAATAACATCTGGACGATTGGCCAACAATTGTGAAGGAACCCCGGTTTTCAATGGGATATCGATCTGCTGTGCTTCCAAAGTATTTCTGTTGATTTGCTGCGGCGCGCTTCCCAATAAAATGGAGATGGTGTTTTCCAACAACCGGCTCTGCTTCTGCAGATCGATCAAAATAGCTTGGGCGGTGAACAGTTGTGCCTCGGTCTGTTTTACGCCAACTTCAGTAACGTTTCCGGCATCTTTCAAAGCAATTGTGGTTTCCAAACCTTTGGTGCGGGTGGCAATGGTTTCCTCGGTTACCCGAATTTGTTCATCAACTGCCAAAAGCTGGTAGTAGGTGGCGGCAATATTGGCTACCAATCTACTTTTTACAGCTTGGTGGGCCGCAACGGTCTGTAAATACGTAGCTTCCGAAGCCCTTTTCGTGCTTCTTATTTTTCCCCAGATATCGGCTTCCCAAGAAAGACCTGCGGATACTTCAAACTGGTTTGCAGAGGAAATGTCACCGAACTGGCTGCTCTCAGAGAATTGTTGGTGTGCGGCGGTGGCACTTCCGTTTAAAGTTGGGAAATAACCCGCTTTTCCCTGTTTCACATAAGCTTCGGCTATTGCAATTTGTTGCAAGGCAATGCGAATGTCCATGTTATTGTTCAGTCCTTCCGCGATATAATTCTGAAGAATAGGATCCGTAAAAATTTCCTTCCAAGAAATGGTTGCCATGGAAAGGCTATCCTGCGGCAGTTGGTCTGTTCGGAATTGTTCCGAGTTCATCACATTTTCAGGCCGAACGTAATCTTTCGCCACAAAACAGGATTGTAGCGATAAGAAAACTAACGTTAGTGCAATCCCTTTTATAAATTTCATAGTCTGGTTTCTTTTAGTTTTCATCATTTACAGCTACTTCAAAAGTGTCCGGTATTTTATTCATTTTATCCTGTACCCATTGGAAAAAGATGTAAAGGATAGGAATTACAAATACCCCGAAAATTGTACCGATAAGCAATCCGCCCACTGCGCCGGTTCCGATGGCGTTATTTCCGCGTGCGCCAATTCCCGTAGCGAAAACCAGTGGCAATAGCCCAACAATAAAGGCAAATGAAGTCATCAAAATAGGGCGGAGCCGCGCTCTTGCCCCTTCAAAAGCCGATTGCATGCGCGACATACCCATCCTTCGCCTTTGGAGCGCAAATTCCACAATAAGGATGGCGTTTTTCGCCAAGAGGCCAATGAGCATGATGAGTGCAATCTGGAAGTAAATGTTGTTTTCCAAACCTGCAAATTTCGTGACCAAATAGGCACCGGCAACCCCAATGGGCACCGATAAAATTACAGAAAGGGGAATCAGGTAACTTTCATATTGTGCGGCGAGAATAAAATACACAAAAAGGATAACCAAGATAAAAATGAAAGTGGTCTGGTTACCTGCGGAAATTTCTTCACGCGTAAGTCCGGAAAATGCCACGGAATAATTTTGAGGCATGGAATTTTCACTCACTTCCTGTACTGCCTTAATTGCATCACCGGTAGAATATCCGGGAGCTGCCGCGCCATTTACACTTGCTGCGGTAAACAGGTTGAAACGCGTTACCGATTGTGGGCCATAAACCCGTTCAAGATTTATGAATTCTGTGATTGGCGCCATTTCGTTTTGTGCATTTCGAACGAATATTTGGTTCAAGCTTTCGGTGGTTGCACGATCTTCCGGTAAGGCTTGCACGAAAACCCGATATTGTTTTCCGTATTTGGAAAAATCGGCGGTATAAATACTTCCTATATAACCTTGCAGCGTTGTAAGAATAGCGCTTACGCTAATTCCTGCTTCTTTTGCTTTTGCAATATTGACATCTATTTCATATTGCGGATAATCGGTATTGAATGAAGATTGCGCATACATAATTTCCGGCCGCTTCATCAGTTCTTGCAGATAATTTTGCGTAACGGCGCTGAGGTCGTTAAAATCGCCCCCGGCGCGGTCCAAAACCTTCATTTCAAAACCGGACGATATTCCGAAACCTGGCACGCTCGGCGGTTGGAAAAACAGAATGCGCGCATCGGGAATTGTAGCTGCAATTTGGAAAAGCTGTCCCGTAATTGCTTCCACCGATTTGCTTTCGTCCTTTCGGTCGGCCCAATTTTCCAATTTTATAAAGCTGATACCATAGTTGCTACCTGCCCCGCTTATAATACTGAAACCATTTACCAAAGAAAAGTCACTCACTCCCGGAATGTTCTTCATTTTCTCGCCCAATTCGTTAGTAACAGCTACTGTTCTATCCAACGAAGCCCCAGCAGGAAGTTCAATATTTGCAAAGATCAATCCGCGGTCCTCATCGGGCACGAACCCAGTGGGAGTGGTACTTGACGCCCACAAAATCCCGACAACACACAGCCCTAAAAACGCCACGCTTATCCATTTATGCTTATATAGAAATCCGAGGGAACGTACATATTTTTGGGTGGTTACATTAAATGCTGTATTGAATTTACTGAAAAAACGGTTCAGCCAGTTTTTCTTGTTTACGTTTTTGTCATGTGATTTCAGAAAAATAGCACACAGCGCCGGGCTCAGCGTAAGTGCATTTACCGCTGAAATGGCAATGGCCACCATTAATGTTACCCCAAACTGTTCATAGAAAACCCCAGTAGGTCCCGTAATAAATGTAACCGGAATAAATACCGCGGCCATAACCAAAGTAATGGATATAATGGCTCCGGTAATTTCATCCATTGCCGAATGTGTTGCTTTTAGGGCATTTGTAGCACCTTCTTCCAATTTTGCGTGAACGGCTTCAACCACAACAATGGCGTCATCAACCACAATCCCGATTGCCAAAACAAGGGCGAAAAGCGTCAACAGGTTTATGGAATATCCAAAAAGGTTGAGGAAGAAGAAGGTCCCGATAATTGAAACCGGTACTGCAATTGCCGGAATCAACGTAGAGCGGAAATCCTGAAGGAAAATAAATACCACAAGAAACACCAAAATAAATGCTTCAATAAGCGTAGTGATTACTTTACTGATGGAAGCTTCCAAAAATTCATTGGAATCGAAGTTTACGATATACTTCACTCCTTTTGGAAAATCCTTTTCCAGTTCTTCAAATTTTGTGTGGATGTTGCGAATGATTTCCTGTGCATTGGATCCTGCGGTTTGGTAAACCGCCATACTTACGCCCGGATTGCCATTGGTATATGAAATGGAGCCATAGTTTTGTGCGCCCATTTCAACATCGGCCACATCTTTTAGCGTTAGGAATTTTCCATTTCCCAGCGATTTTATTACAATATTCTCATATTCTGAAACTTCATTGTAGCGTCCGCTATACGTTAAGACATATTCAAAGGATTCGGCATTATTCTGTCCCAAGGAACCGGCTGCGGCCTCCCGGCTCTGCTCCCTAATTGCGGCTGAAACATCTGATGGTTCCAATTGATAGGCGGCCAATTTCTCCGGTTTTAACCAAATTCGCATGGCGTAATCCTTGGCGCCAAAAACACTTACGTCGCCAACGCCCGTAATTCTCTTTAGTTCCGGAAGCACGTTGATGTTCAAATAGTTTTGAATATATGTCCCGTCATAATCCTCATTTTCGGAATAAACCGTAAGGAACATCAAGGCACTGGTTTGTTGTTTTTGGGTAATCACCCCAGACTGGATTACTTCGGAAGGCAGCAGCGCATTGGCACGTGCCACACGGTTCTGTACGTTCACCGATGCAATATCCGGATCTACGCCCTGTTCAAAAAAGACACTTATTCTTGCGCTTCCGTTGTTACTGGCGGTAGAAGTGATGTACGTCATTCCCTCTACTCCGTTGATCTGTTCTTCAATGGGAACAATTACACTTTCTAAAACAGTAGCAGCGTTGGCTCCCGGAAAGTTTGCGGATACCTGGACTGTGGGCGGGGCAATTTCTGGATATTGGGTCGTGGGAAGGGCAGTAATCCCCAACACGCCCAATATTAATATGATAATGGAAACAACACTCGATAGAACGGGTCGTTCAATAAATTTTTTGATCATGGTTTCCCTTTTTATTTAAATACTTTTTCTAATCCTTTTGCAATGCTGTCAAAATCTACAGGCTGCGCTATTATTGGCGAATGGTCCCGCAATGTGCCCACTCCTTTTGCAACAATTTTGTCTCCCGGAGCCACACCGTCCGTCACAACTACAATGTTGTTTACCTTATCCAGAATAGTGATGGAACTTGAAACTGCCACAGTGTCGCCCTGCACTTTATAGACATAAGTAATGCCCTGTCTTTCAAAAGTTGACATTGCTGGGACTATTGTTGCATTTGTGTAATAGGTTGGCACTTGAATGGTTCCGCTATAACCACTTGAAAGAATTCGGTTGGGGTTATCGAAAACCGCACGGAAGGAAACTGTTCCCGTTGAAGGATCCACCTGTGGATTAATGGTTTCTATTGTGCCTTCTTGATCGTAAAGACTTCCATTGGCCAAGACCAGCCTCACCTTTGGAAGGTTTTTTATTTTCTCTTCCAAAGTGTTGCCCTCAGTCTTCGCAATAAAGTTGAGATAGGCTTTTTCATTTAGGGAAAAGAAGGCGTATATTTTATCAATATCTGCAACGGTTGTCAATGGAGTGGGTGATGTTGGGCTAATAAGCGCTCCTTCCCGAAAAGGAATGGCGCCCACATACCCATCTACCGGACTTTTGATTGTTGCGTATCCAATATTTGCCACTACTGAATTGTAGGAACTCTGTGCTTGGGCTAGCCTTGCCTTGGCCGTTTCCAGTTGGACCGCGCTGATGATATTTTTTTCAACGAGCGGTTTTAGTTTATCCACCTCAACTTGGGCGGCATTCACATTGGCTTTTGCGGCGGCCGCATCTTGGCTCAAGGATTGGGTCTCCAATTTGAAAAGTGTTTGGCCTTTGCGTACTTTTTGCCCTTCATCAACCAAAACATCCGTAATATATCCTGATGTTTTGGCGCGCACTTCACTATTTATAATTCCCTCCAAACTTGTCGGGTAGGTGGCATAAGCTGTTATGGAATCGGATTGCACCGTGATTACGGGATAGGGCATGGCCTGTGGCGCGCGCTGGCCGGCATTTTGATCATCGCCACAACCCGTTAAAAGCAACCCAAATGCGGTGAGACCTAAAAATAAATATGGAAGTTGAATCTTTTTCATTTTATTGTAATTAGTCATTCTTATGTTTTTCAATTAGTTTTCGTTTGAGATTTTCAATAGAAGTACTGGCTTGGTCAATAAACTCCATATATTCCGTGTGGAATTCCAAATCAAAATATTCATCGGAATCCTTTGGAAGGGTTTTGTTCACTTCCTGCTTATAATTAATGATCTCCAAATGCAGCTCCCGTTCCGAATTCCAAGTTTTAAGCATCTCTTCCATGGATTGGATCATTACATCCGGAATAAGGATAAAATATTTTTTTCGGTCGCCAGACTTGGTGTAATAGGTAATGCGGGTTGCCGCTTGAAGCGTGGTGAGATGTGTAGAAATGGTGCTTTTGCTCGCGCCGAGTTCGCAGACCAGATTCTCAAAAGTAATACCCTGTTTCCCGGTTAGGATTAAAGTGGCGAGAATCCTTGCAGCCACAGGCGCCATTTGCTCCTTGACCTCCAAATGGACCCCTAACTTCTCTATTAATTGTTTGCGCTTGGTCAAAATAAATAAAAATTTAAAATAACAGGCTGCAAATGTACAACTGGTTCGGATTGTGCCGAACTAAACAGGTATTAAATTTTTGTTAAATAAAATTTATGCCCTTCGACTGCGCTCAGGATGACATTTGTTTTATAAAATTTATCGATTTTCTGATGCAGTTTTTATCTCAATTTGCTCGCGAAGTTCATTGCCTTCTTCATCAACCGCAGTCAACAAATATTTCCCGGGTTTTGGCGAAACGGCCAGCTCGTGAAACATTTCGGTCTTCCCGATATATTTTGAATCCAAATACCAAAAAACAGTAGTTTCCGGCGAACGGTGCGCGAGTTTAAAAATAACCTCGTTCACATTTTCATCAAAATTTTTCGGAAGCAGGACCGCCTCATTTTTCTTCGGATAAATAAATGCCATCAATTTTTCGCCTTCCTGCAAACAATCCGGCGCAAAAGGGGGCAGAATCTGATATTCCGGATGAAGCTGGGCATAATAATACTCCATTATCGAGGGCAACACAAACCAATTTTTTTGCTCCATTTCCGAAAGCGGATAACACGACGAATTCACCCGGAAATTTTCCGAAGCATTTAAAAATACGGTTTGATGATACGGACAGGCTTCTGTTCGCGTCCCATTTTTTGGAATCCATTCCGTTTTTGTTTCGTCACAAAAAAGTCCGGCGAGATGCCCGCTTTTTGGGCAGATTTCAACCTCAACCAATTCATCATACGGGATTTTGAACCAACCGCTTTGCGGCAAAACATTCAAAACATCGAACAAAACCGGAGCTGCAGCCTGAATTCCCGTTAATCCCGGACGACCTTCGCCATCGGCATTTCCCACCCAAACGCCAATTGCATATTTCGGCGTAACGCCCACTGCCCATGCGTCCTTAAAACCGTAGCTCGTTCCGGTTTTCCAAGCCAGCGGTTGGCTGCTGGTGAAAAATTCCCAATTTTCCTCGCCGCTCGGGCGGTTCACTTTTTCCATCGCCTCAAAGGTTTTGTAAATTGCTCCCGCATTCCAAACGGAAGGTTTTTGCTGAATTTTTCCGAAGTTGATTTCTTCGTGGTTTTGCACATAAACAGGCTCCACAAATTCATTTTTTCGGTATTCGCTGGAAGAATTATTGAAGAAATTTAA
>JBEBRF010000073.1:0-11638 GCA_040394975.1 Aequorivita soesokkakensis | reverse complement strand
GGGCCACAAACAAAATAAATAAAAAGAGGGCGATTAGCTCAGCTGGTTCAGAGCATCCCGAATTAACTTCGGGAGGGTCGGGGGCCACAAACAAAATAAATAAAAAGAGGGCGATTAGCTCAGCTGGTTCAGAGCACCTCGTTTACACCGAGGGGGTCGGGGGTTCGAACCCCTCATCGCCCACCACTTTTCAAAGACCGAAGCCCACGCTTCGGTTTTTTGTTGTTATGTATTTTCTCTATATCCTATATTCCGCCCAGCTTGACCGATATTATATCGGGTCCACGGAAAATATTGCTACCCGTTTGAAGGAACATCTTTGGAAACATAAAGGATTTACCTCAAAAGCCAAGGATTGGGAATTGAGATATTCAGAAACATTTGAAGAAAAGACCGACGCCGTTGTTAGGGAACGGCAGCTAAAGAAGTGGAAGAGCCGAAGGATGATCGAGATCCTTATTTCCACAAACGATTAGCTCAGCTGGTTCAGAGCATCCCGAAGCTAGTTCGGAACAGGCACTCATCGCCCACCACTTTTCAAAGACCGAAGCCCACGCTTCGGTTTTTTTTATTGATTATTTCGTTTATATATTTTATTCTTCACAACTTGATAGATATTACATTGGCTCTACCGAAATTTTAAATTTACGGCTGAAAGAGCATTGTGGAATCATAGGGATTCACATTGAAGGCAAAAGATTGGGAGATTAAATATTCGGAACGATTTGGAATTAGGCGCGAAGCCATAGCTTCAGTTTTTGTACACATTCCGAATTTCCAAGAATTCATGATTGAGTTTCCGTGGGCAGAAACCCGTTTTCAATTCAACCAATTGTCTTTTTAAAAATGCCGAGGAATTTGGTATTTCATTCTGTTTTTTGCTCTGTAGCGTATTATTATTTTCGTATTTTCGTGCCTTAAATAATGGGTCATTAACTCAGTTGGTTCAGAGTGTCACGTCGACAACGTGGAAGTCACTGGTTCGAATCCAGTATGACCCACCACTTTTTAAATAGGTTGTTAGGAGCGTTTTTAAAAAGGCGTTTTGGCAACCTTTTTTGATGGCCAGAATATTAGTAATGGTACTTACGGTTTTGGTTTTCAATTGTCGTATAATTATGATTAAATATTGATATCGCCATGGTATTGGGATTTAATTGTAAGCCTAAATTATATGGACCATTCAGTTTCTGATGCTTTTTGTTTTCAATTAAGCTTTAAAAACGGCCATTCAGCTGAGGAAATTCTTTTTAATGAAATTTCCGGTGTCACATGGGAAATGGAGGCAAATTACAAACATTCAAATTTTCAATGCCCTGCACCTCACAAATATTCAAATCTGGTTCTTAAAAGAGGGGTCGCCCACAAAAATTCGGAATTCGTGACCTGGTTTGCTATGGCAGTAAAGGACTATTCGGAACGATCGATATTCCCCAAGGATATAATCCTAAAATTGGTTGATTGGGATGGAACGCTGCTCAAGAAGTGGCAGTTTTCAAATGCCTATCCAATAGGTTGGACAGTAGTTTCGGATAAAGATAAAGTTGCTATTGAATGTTTGGAATTGAGTTACAGCTCGCTACATTAACGTTAAAGTAATTCAAGAATCCTTTCCAAGGCCATTCCACGGGAGGCTTTTATCAAGATTGTGGCATGGTGTGGAGGCGTGTTTATAAGAAATGATTTCAGAGCGTCAAAATCCTTAAATTTCTGAATATGGGAAGCATTGGTCGAAGTATTGAAAAAGTTGCTTCCCACCAAAACAACATCTCCCATTGGGTTTTTTGTTAAAAAATCAACGATATTTTGGTGTTCAGTTTCTGCTTGCTGGCCCAATTCAAACATGTCGCCAAGGAACATTATTTTTTTTTCGCCCTGTGCCTGTTTGAAGTTTTCCAGTGCGGCAAGCATGCTGGTGGGGTTTGCGTTATAGGCATCCATCAAGATTGTATTGGAGCCTTTCAGCAATAATTGGGAACGGTTGTTGGATGGAATATAGCCTTCTATTCCGGCTTTGATGGATTGTATGGGCACCTTAAAATAGGCGCCAATTGCAATGGCGGCAGATAGATTTGCGAAGTTATATGCGCCCACAAGGTTGCTTTGAATATTTATTCCTTGGAATTCTACCAAGAGATGGTGGCTGCTGTCCACCAATTTTATGAAGAAATTGCTTTGGGGAGTGCCGAAGGTAATAATATCCATCCCTGAGGAGTGCGACAATTGTATGGGATCATTGGCATTGACGAACAATTTCTTTCGGTGTGTCCTCAAATATTGATAGAGTTCAGTTTTTCCCTGGATTACACCTTCCATGCTCCCGAATCCTTCCAAATGTGCTTTGCCAAAATTGGTGATATACCCAAAATCAGGTGCTGCAATTTCGCTCAACATATTAATTTCGCCCAAATGATTGGCGCCCATTTCCACAATACCTAAATTGGTTTGCCTGTTCATTTTCAAAAGCGTGAGCGGGACCCCAATGTGGTTGTTTAAGTTTCCTTGGGTTGCAACGGTATTAAATTTTTGGGAGAGCACGGCATTTATGAGTTCCTTTGAGGTGGTTTTTCCATTGCTGCCCGTTAAGGAAATTATGGGGAGACCAAGATATTCGCGGTGAAACTTGGCCAAATCCTGTAGCACCAACAGCACGCTTTCCACAAGAATGGTTTCGCCTGTTCTTTTGTGAAAGGAAGGATTGTCTATGATTACCTTTCGTGCGCCTCTGTCCAAAGCTTCTTGGGTAAATAGGTTTCCGTCAAAATTTTCTCCTTTCAGCGCAAAAAAGATGCAATTGGGTGAAATCTTGCGGGTATCGGTGCATACACCGCCGCTTTGAAGAAATTGGTTGTGGATTGCTGCTATATCCATAACAATAAATGTACTAAAAAACCCTCCGAAGCTGAATGCCAGGAGGGCTTATTTTTATGAATTTTGAACTTTAGTTTCGAGGCCGCTTTCCTTTTTTGGATTTGGAACCCACGCGGCTCATTGCACATCTGAAACCGATATAGTCAGTGGCCATGTCTTGGGGGAAATAGCGTCTTTGCGCAGGGTCAAGCCAGTAATCCCTGTCTCTCCACGAACCGCCTTTGTACACGCGCACTTCATTGTCAACCAAGGTTGTCCTGGTTGATGATTTGTCATACTGTCTGTCCATATGGCCCAAACTATCTGTATATACCTTTTGGATGGGGGAATTATACATACGGTTCTTGCCCTCCCCGGTTTCGGTTTCCTCTTCAGAGAAGGACTGATAATAGCGTGATGAGCGTTTATCGCCATCTCTATAGTCGCGGTTGTCGCTTTGGGAGAAGTTTGTACGCAGGTAGGTTTCATTTTCATCAACGGGCACCTGAAGAATTTCTCCCGGCAAGTTTCGAGCAATGATTTTTCCATTGCTCAACGTGTCATAAACAATAGAGTCCATAGTAACGACCTTTACTTTACCGTCTTCACCAATGGCATTTTTAGTGTACACATTTCCGCGGTAATAGTTAAAGTCGTTAAATTCATCATCCACAATAGGACGGTAGATGTCTGCTACCCATTCCGCTACGTTTCCGGCCATATCATAAAGACCGAAGTCATTTGGTTCGTAAGATTTCACCTGTGCAGTAATGTCAGCGCCGTCATCGCTCCAGCCTGCTATTCCGCCGTAATCACCGTCGCCTTGCTTGAAATTGGCCATTTGATCACCGCGCGATCTTCTTTTTCCAGACCGGGTGTATTGACCCTCCCACGGATATTTTTTCTTTCCTCTATATACGTTGTAATTGCGAAGGCCCACCAATCCCAATGCGGCATATTCCCATTCTGTTTCGGTGGGTAGTCTGTAGGCAGGTAATAGAAGGCCATCTTCTCGCCCAACGTAAAGGTTTGTACTGTCCTTACTTCTTTTGGCGATTGATTCAGATTTTTTTCCACCCCTTGTGATGGAATCATTTCCGCCGTAAGTTAGGGTAGGTGCATTTAAATAAGTTTGCGTATTGAAGGTTTCGCCGGGTTTTACATCGTAACGTGCGTTGCGTGAAGTGATCCCGTTTGTTTCCAAAACCATTTCGTTCACACGGTCGGTCCTCCAGTTGCTGAATTCCACAGCCTGAATCCAGCTTACGCCCACCACGGGATATTCGGCATAGGCAGGATGGCGAAGGTAATTATTGGTCATTACTTCATTGAAGCCCAATCGGTTTCTCCACACCAAGGTGTCGGGTACTGCGCCTTCATATATTTTTCTATAGTTTTCGTCAGAGGGAGGGAAGACCTTCTTTAGCCAGTCTAAGTATTCAAGATACATCAAATTGGTTACCTCCGTTTCATCCATATAGAAGGATTGAACGTGTTGTTGTGTGGGTGTATTGTTCCAATCGTGCATAGGGTCATCTTGAACCCTTCCCATTGTGAAGGTTCCGCCCTCAACGAATACCAGCCCAGGGCCGGTTTCTTGTTCTTTGGTTTTGGGATCATACTGGAAGCCCCCTTCTTTGGCGTTCAGCTTCCAGCCAGTGGCGCGGGAACTGTCCTTATAGTCTCTAGATTTGTTGCAACCTACAAAAAGAGAGGCCGCTATAACAGCAATAAATAGCTTTAATGCAAGGTTTTTTCTTAACATCATAGATTCAAAATATGATAAAATTGGGTTCGCAATATAGTAATTAACGGCAAAAACACAATAATATTTTATTATTATTGCGCTACGGGCCTTTTAATGGTTGGTAGCCATTTCCGGTATGCAAACGTATTAGTTTTAAAATTATTATCCTAATATCATTTTGCTGAAAAAGTTTAAAATATTGCCCTATACTAAGTGTATATTTGAAGCGTTTATGGTACTAATGAGAAAAGCAATACTTCTTGGTGTTTTGTTCGCAATGCCTTTGTTGGCTGAGGCTCAATCGAAAAATATTACTATTTATTGGGGAGGCTTTAACAGTACTACACAAAGCGTTGGTACCAAAGCCGGAACACTGTCATCCAACGATTTGGCCTTGGAAAGACTGAAGCTCCAAATGGACAAAAACACCGTTCTTTATACCACACAATGGAAGGATGAGGCCTTTGCGGATCCCAATTCGGTGTCTGTTGCCAACGTTCGGTTTGGCCCTGTTGCTTCGGATGAACTGAAAAAAATCACTCCCGAGAAAGTACCCAATAAGTTGGAATATAGCATTGCCACTACCATGGCGAGAGATATACGCTACACTATCTTCAGTATTTCTCCTATAATTAAAAGAAATGGAAGTTACCAAAAGGTGCTTTCTTTTGATGTGGATTACAGATATGGCCCACAAAGCAGGGCCGAACCGCCTGCCATTACCAATTCTGTTTTGGCAACCGGACAATGGTTTAAATTTAAGGTTGAGAAAACCGGAATTTATAAACTGGACAAAAATTTCTTGAACAGTCTGGGGATGAGCACAGATGGCCTCGATCCGCGCAGTTTGAAAGTTTATGGCCATGGGGGGCAGTCCCTTCCGCTAAGGAACGATCAAACCCGTTTTTTTGACCTTCCCGAAAATGCTATTCAAGTTTTCGGTGAACAAGACGGCAGTTTTGACGGTAACGACTTTATTCTTTTTTATGCCACAAATACGGAAGGTTATTTAAAAGAGAACGATTCCAATTTGAATCCATATAGTAACGATTCCTATTATTATATTACGGCAGGCGGCGCGCCCGGAAAACGGGTGATTTCAATGATAGAGCCAACAGGAGCGGTGGAATTCAATATATCCGAATTTGATGAATATCAATTTCACGAACGCGATGAGGAATGCCCCACGAAATTGGGAAGAAAATGGTATGGGGACCGCTTTGACATTAAAAGTGAACAGAGTTACACCTTTGATTTCGCAAACATCGTTACCGGCAAACCCATGCGCCTTATCGTTAAAGCTGCCGCGGCTTCAGAAAGTGATACCTCTATGGCAGTGTCTATAAACAGCACGAGTCTGGACCCGCTTAATTTCTCTCGATTGGGCGATGAAGGACTGCTTAGTCTGGACTTTATGGACGTGGAAGTTCCCGCAAGCAATTCGTCGGTGAAAATAGATTTAACCTATAATAATGCCGGCAATCCTTCCAGCATTGGCTACCTTGATTATATTGGTCTGTGGGCCGTTCGCCAATTAAAGGGAGCGGGCGCTCAGTTGGCATTTCAATATAACGCCGCTGCAAACCTTGCGGGCGTGGGGGAGTATCAACTAAGTAATGCAACTGAATTTTCACAGGTATGGGATGTTACAGATTTTCAGTTTATCACTTCCAAACAAAATGAAGGCAACGCTGCATCTTTTGGTTTCAAACAAACCTTAGGAGAGGTACGAAAATATGTGGCCGTAAACCCGAATGATTATTATGTGCCCACCAAAATCGCACAATCCTCGGTACAGAATCAAAATTTAAAAGGTACCATTTTTAAGGACGAATCGGGGAATTTCAAAGATGTTGATTACATTATCATTGCCCCTCCCTTCCTCATTCAGCCGGCCCTTCGCTTGGCCCAGCACAACAGGCAGTCCCAGGGCCTTAACGTGAAAGTGGTAACCACGGATAGGATTTATGAAGAATTCAGCTCTGGAAGACAGGAAATCAGCGCCATCCGAAATTTTATTAGATATGTTTACTTCAACGCCTCCACGGAATCAAAACGTATAAAATATGTTGGCATCATGGGCGATACCTCCATTGACTATAAAGACCGTTTGCCTAACAACAATAACAATGTGCCCACCTTCCACACTATTTCGGGAAACAATATAGCCACTTCCTTTATGTCCGACGATTTTTTCGGAAATATGGACCCCATGGAAGGCACCATCGGTTCTGGCGGTACGGCAGATATTGACAGATTGGATATTGCAATGGGAAGAATTGTAGCAGATAATGTGGCCTTGGCAAATGCAATGGTGGACAAGATTGAACATTACAACACCATAGCAACTTACGGCAATTGGCGGAACAACTTTGTGCTAATTTCTGATGATGTGGACGTGCCAACGGAAGATATTTTACAGGAACAACTGGATGTACTGGGCGATCTTATTTCTGAGAAAAAGCCATTCATCAACGTAAAAAAAATACATTCCGACGCCTTCCAGCAGGAGGCCTCGGCTGGCGGAAATAGGTATCCTAAGGTAAATGAAGCCATCAAAACCGCAATAGAGGCCGGCGCCATCATCATTGATTATTTTGGTCACGGCGGGGAAGACGGACTTGCCCACGAAGCCATTTATACCAAGGAAACAGCCCAGGAGTTGAGAAATATGGATAACCTTCCGTGCATCATAACCGTTACCTGCGAGTTTACAAAATTTGATAACCCGCTGCGCATCACCGCCGGGGAACTCACCTATCAGAACAAGAACGGCGGCGCAATATCGTTGGTGACAACCACACGCGCGGTTTATATACATATAGGTGTAGATTTCAACGAACGCCTCGCAAACCAACTTTTCGGATTTGACACGGAAGTGCCCGCCCCTCCCGCAGAAGGCCTGCGAATCTCTAAGACACAGATTCCAAGCGAGACCCGGCGCGTTGTGTTCTATATTGGCGATCCGGCCATGCCGCTGGCCTTTCCCAAACGCGACATTCAAATTACAAAATTAAACGGCATCCCCATTGCCCAGGCCACAGATACTTTGAAGGCCTTGAGCAAGATTAAAATGGAAGGCCAGATTGTCAATTCCGCCGGCAACCCGCTCACAGATTATAACGGGGTGCTGGAAGCCAAAATTTTCGACAAAAATGTGATGCGTCGAACCTTGGATAACGACAATAACAATATATTCATGGATTTCACCAATCTGGGTGAAGGAATTTTTAACGGACAGGCCACCATTGCAAATGGCTCATTTGAATTTGAATTCGTAGTGCCGCGCGACATCCAAATTCCCGTGGGAAAGGGAAGGGTTAGTCTTTATGCAAAAAGGGACAACTCCCATGAAGACCAAACAGGCGTTAATCTTAGTATAAATGTTGGAGGGCTCAATGAAAATGCGCCAGTGGACAATGAAGGCCCCTTGATTAAGCTCTATATGAATGACGAAAGTTTTGTTTCCGGCGGAATCACTGACGATTCGCCCATGCTTCTCGCCAAGCTTGAAGACCCCAACGGAATAAACACCGCAAGCGGAATTGGCCATGATATTGTCGCCATTTTGGACGGCGATGAATCCAATCCGTTTATATTGAATGAATTCTATCAAGCTGAAGTGGACGATTACACCAAAGGAAAAACCCACTATAAATTCCGCGATCTGGAAGAGGGCCTGCACACCCTAACCTTGAAGGCTTGGGATGTGTACAATAATTCCTCCACCGCCGAAATACAATTTATAGTGGCCGGAAGCGGGAAGCTTGAAATAACCCGGGTGCTCAATTATCCAAATCCATTTGTAAACTACACCGAATTCTGGTTCAACCACAACAGGCCAGACGAAACCCTTGATGTGCAGGTGCAGGTGTTCACCGTTACCGGAAAAGTGGTGTGGACCAAAAACGCAAGTTTGCCCCCTTCGGGCAGTTATTTGTGCCGTGAAATTACGTGGGACGGCCGCGATGATTTTGGCGACCGCATAGGAAAAGGAGTGTATGTATATAAGATTACCGTAAGATCTGCGTTAACCAATCAACAGGTTGAAAAATATGAGAAACTCGTCATCCTTTAAAAATTAAAATTATATTTGTCCAAAATTAAATTTATGAAGAAATTATTTATTCCCATTTTGATAGGTCTTGTTGCTTTTAAATCAATGGGGCAGAGTGAAATTGATGATTTTAACCCTATCACTACGGGCGTTCCCTTTATATTAATAGGTGCCGATCCACGTTCCGGTGGTATGGGCGATATTGGGGTTACCACTTCAGCCGATGCCTTTTCGCAACAATGGAACCCGGCAAAATATGCTTTTTCGCTTTCAAAACAGGGTGTTGGTGTTACTTATACACCCTACTTAAGCAAGTTGGTAAACGATATATTTTTAGGCAACCTTACCTATTACAACAGATTGAACGAACGAAGCGCCGTAGCGGCAAGTTTCCGCTATTTCAGCAATGGTGAAATAGAGCTTCGTGAAACAGCAGAGCAGGAACCCCTTCTTGTGAAGCCGAACGAACTTATGTTCGATGTTTCCTACGCCCTAAGGCTTAGCGAGCGTTTCTCGATGGCGGTTGCCGGTAGATACATCCGTTCCGATCTAAAACTGCAAACTTCAATTGCAGATGCCACTGCCGCAAATACTTTCGCGGTGGATATTGCCGGATATTACCAAAGCGAGGAGATTCCCTATGATGACTTTGACGGCCGTTGGAGAATGGGTTTCAATATTTCAAACATTGGTCCCAAATTAAAATATGATGAAGTAGGTTCCGAAAGTTTCCTGCCATCAAATCTTGCCCTTGGAGGTGGTTTTGATTTCATTCTTGACGAATACAACAAAATAGGTGTTTCCGCCGAAGTGAATAAACTGCTGGTTCCAACACGCCAAGATCCAGATATCAATGGCGATGGTGAGATCACTTTTGAGGAAAAAGCACAAACAAATGCAGAATACAACGATATAACTTTCATTTCCGGAATGTTTAAATCCTTTGGTGATGCGC
Organism: Aequorivita soesokkakensis; assembly: GCA_040394975.1. GTDB lineage: Bacteria > Bacteroidota > Bacteroidia > Flavobacteriales > Flavobacteriaceae > Aequorivita > Aequorivita soesokkakensis_A. Next base: position 2,029 of record JBEBRF010000073.1, on the reverse strand, counting down.
CTGGCGGTTTTGGCGAAGAGATGAAAGAATTTACTTGGGCCTTAGGCGCTGAATACTGGTATCAAGATGTCTTCGCATTTAGAGGAGGTTATTTTAACGAAAGCGACATGAAGGGCGGTAGAAAATTTGCCACCATAGGCGCAGGATTTCGCTATACCGCGATCAATATTGATATTTCATATTTGTTTTCAACTTCCAAATTGGCGAACAGCCCCTTGGACGGCACCCTTCGTTTCGGCCTGACATTTAACTTTGGCGATACCTACGACGAATATTAGAAAAGTTTATATGTTGAGTTGTTTAAGTGTTTAAAAGGTTTGCTGTATAAATTTCATTTGTCAATTAAGCAGATAAACAACTAAACGTTTAAACTTAAAATGAAAAAACAAAAAATCGAAATCCCACTGGAAGTTTTTGAAACTGTTTTAGAGCTTCCAAAAGACATTCAAGAATTGATGAATAAGGCGCAACAGGCACGTGAAAATGCTTATGCGCCTTATTCACATTTTAGGGTGGGCGCCGCCGTAAAACTTGCCTCGGGAAAAATTGTGGTGGGAAACAATCAGGAAAACGCGGCTTTTCCCTCCGGCCTTTGTGCCGAAAGGGTGGCCATCTTCAGTGTGGGCGCCAACTTTCCAGATGAAACAATTACGGCCTTGGCCATCACCGTTCGCGCCGAGAACCGCACTGTTGCCGAAGCCATTGCCCCCTGCGGCGCCTGCCGCCAATCCTTGGCAGAATATGAGCAAAAACAAAAGAGCCCAATTGCTGTCTATTTTATGGGAGAAACTGGTAACATCATCAAAGTTGGCTCCATAAACGATTTGTTGCCCTTGGGTTTCCACGCCAAATACCTGTAAAAAAATTTCCTTCCCCTTTTGAAGATTGCCATTTAATCCCATTTTGGTTTTTGGGATTTGTAATTTGTGATTTCTCCGTATAAAGTACTATTTTTGTTGTCCGTTTAACAATTTCCCCCAGGAAAATAGTATAGCTGATACATGAAGAAAATCACAAAGAAAACGTATTTGGATTGGTACGAAAATATGCTCTTTTGGCGCAAGTTTGAAGATAAACTGGCGCAAGTTTATATCAATCAGAAAGTAAGGGGCTTTCTCCACCTTTACAACGGCCAGGAAGCTGTTTTGGCCGGTGCACTTCACGCAATGGATCTTACAAAAGACCGAATGATTACCGCATATCGAAATCACGTACAACCCATCGGGATGGGCGTTGACCCCAAAAAAGTAATGGCAGAACTTTACGGAAAAGGCACTGGGACGTCCCAAGGTTTGGGCGGGTCCATGCATATTTTTTCAAAGGAACACCGTTTTTATGGCGGCCACGGGATTGTTGGTGGCCAGATTCCACTTGGCGCCGGACTTGCCTTTGCCGATAAATATTTTGATAGGGATTCCGTAACCCTCACCTATATGGGCGATGGCGCAACACGCCAAGGTTCGCTCCACGAAACATTCAACCTTGCCATGCTTTGGAAACTTCCCGTGGTTTTTTGTGTGGAGAACAACGGGTACGCAATGGGAACTTCCGTAGCGCGCACCGCAAACCACACTGATATTTGGAAGCTTGGCTTGGGCTATGAAATGCCCTGCAAACCAGTGGACGGTATGAAACCGGAAATTGTGGCAAAAGAAATGGACGAAGCAATACAACGCGCCCGCCGAGGCGATGGCCCAACTTTTTTGGAATTGCGAACCTATCGTTATCGCGGGCACTCTATGAGTGATGCGCAACATTACAGAACAAAGGAAGAAGTTGCAAAAAAACAGGAAGAAGACCCGATTACCTACGTGCTTCATCAAATTTATGAAAACAAATGGGCCGCCGAGGCCGAGATAAAAAAGATTGACCAAAGGGTTAAGGATTTGGTGGATGAATGTGAAAAATTTGCCGAGGAATCGCCCTATCCAGAAAAGAATGTGATGTTCGATACGGTTTACGAACAAGAGGATTACCCCTTTTTATCAGATAAATTGTAAATTGAGTATTGATTATTGAGTATTGAGTA
>JBEBRF010000072.1:0-11933 GCA_040394975.1 Aequorivita soesokkakensis | reverse complement strand
CCGCTTGGGTGGGGGAAACTACCGCAACGGTATCAAACAATAACAATCCGGATAACCGTTACAACTATTATTCACTTCAAAATAACGAAGAAGTGGTTGCCGAGCCTGCCGAGAACGCTTGGGATATGGTTTTCAGAAAATACGTTACCGACGTGGGAGGAGGAATGATGTACGGCGTTACGGGAACTTTGCAAAATCCAAATGTAACCGTGGCGAAAAACGAGGAGCCAAGCGGAAATCCGGACCCGAACAACCTTACTTATTCCGAGGAAATAAACACCATTGGCTACGATTGGAAAACTTTTAATGGCACAAATTACGATGTAAATTCAGATATGGCATATTACGTAAAATATGACGAAAGCACCGTGTATCGCTTGGCTTTTGAATCTTTTGACGGTTCCGCAACAGGAAACCTGAGCTTCAATTTTGAGGATGTTTCAGACCTATTGGGACTTGAAAATATTTCCGAAGGCGTTACTTTCGGGATGTACCCAAACCCGTCCACCGATAAATTGGTGAACCTCGTTTACGATCTGAAAAATACCGTTTCACAGGAAAATAATATTTCAATTTACAACATTCAAGGCCAATTGGTTTACAACGAAAAAGTGGGTGCAAACAACGGTTTCTTCAACAAAACCTTGGATTTGTCTGCACTTTCAAGCGGTATATACATCGTGCAGTTTAAAGCTGGAAATAACAGCATTTCAAAAAAACTTATCTTAAATTAATTCAAAATGAAAAAGATCACCTTCTTACTTACTTGCCTGATTTTTTCGGCAATAACCCTTCAAGCGCAGGACAAAAAAGCGTTGGACCGAAAGGCCATAAAGGATATGTGCGGTTGTTATGAAGTAACCTTCAATTTCGCCGAAACCTTTAATTACAGCAACGATTCGCTTTACAAACCTTCCGAAACGAAAATTGACAAGGCATTGGAATGGGCCGAACTGATTATTGATGAAGACAATAAAATAGTAATCCAGCATTTGCTGCAAGTGGGCAACCCGGCCGATCCAATGGTAATCAAGCACTGGCGCCAGGATTGGCTTTTTGAAAATACCGATCTGTACACCTATAATGCCGACAACAACTGGAAATATGTAAAAAAACCCGCTGCCGAAGTGAAAGGCCAGTGGACGCAAAAAGTATTTCAGGTGGACGACAGTCCGCGCTACGAAGGTTCCGGCTCGTGGGTGCACGTGGACGGAAAGCACTATTGGGAAAACACCACCGAAGCTCCATTGCCGAGACGTGAATATACCGAGCGCAGTGATTATAACCTGACCATGCGCGACAACCGTGTTGAAATCACTGATTTTGGTTGGATCCACGACCAGGACAACGAAAAAATAGTGCGCGAAGCCGGAAAGAAAGACGTGCTTTTGGCAAAGGAAAAAGGATTGAATACCTACGAAAAAGTGGACGATAGCCGTTGCGCAGCATCCGTGAAATGGTGGAAGGAAAATGAAGCAAAATGGGCATTGGTACGCGCCAAATGGGACAAAGTATTCGCCAAAAACAAAGACCTTTCGTTGGAAGAAAAAGTAGAAAACAAGCCGCTTTTCAAATTTTTATTTGAAGAGGAAGGTTATAACGACAAAGCCGCAATTGATGGTGTGATCGATTCTTTTGTAAAGAAATAACAATAGTTTTTCAAAATAATGCCACGAATACACGAATCATTTTATATAAAAAAATTCGTGAATTCGTGGCTAAATTGCAGTATATAAACGCTTCATCGAGCTCAATAAACTAAAATCCCTATGAAACAATTAGCAGCAATATTTTTATTTTTCCTTGCCATTTCTGCGGTAGCACAAGAAAAAAATATATTTCACGAGCGCGCTTTTTGGAAAGAAAATCCAAGCGTGGAAACCGTAAAACAGAAAATTTCCGAAGGCCACAGCGCGACCGCTTTAAATGGAAATGGTTTTGATGCCACGGTTTACGCAATCATTGAAAAGGCAAATGACGACGCCATAAAATATTTATTGTCGCTAAAAGGAAATCCGGTGGACAAACGCACCCACGACAGCCGTATTTATCTGCATTGGGCGGCATACGCGGGGAAAACCGAAATCGTAAAAACGCTTTTGGAAATGGGTTCATCCGTTTCAGCTTTGGACAGCCACTCGGCTACACCGCTTGTTTTTGCAGCGGGTTCGGGATTGACGGATACTGAAATTTATGATTTGTTTATTGCCAAAGGCGTAAAACTTTCCGAGGAAAAAAGTGAAAATGGCGCAAATACACTGCTGCTCGCGGCCCCTTATTTTAAGGATTTAAAGGAAACAGATTATTTCACCGGCAAAGGAATTTCCCTAAACAGCACGGATAATGACGGCAACGGAATTTTTAATTACGCCGCCAAAAGAGGAAATATTGATTTTCTAAAAATACTCGTAAAAAATGGTGTCGATCATAAAACCTTGAACAAAAACGGCGGCAACGCTTTCCTTTTTGCGGCACAGGGTACTCGAGGTTTTGAAAATAAATTTGAAGTTTACAACTATCTGAAAAGTCTTGGATTGGAACCAAACGTGGTTACAAAAGATGGTTACACGCCCTTGCACCGCTTGTCTTTCGGAAATACGGATGCCGCTATTTTTGGGTTTTTCCTGAAATACGGTGCTGACGTAAATCAAAAAGATTCGGAGGGAAACACCCCATTTTTGAACGCCGTTTCCCGGAACAATTTAGAAATAGTGCAATTGCTTTCCAAAAATGTAAATGATTTCAACACCGCAAATAATAAAGGGCAAACCGCAATTATGCTCGCAACTGGCGGGAATAGTCCCGAAGTTGTGGAATTTTTATTGCAAAAAGGAAGTGATACATTGGCAAAAGATGCTACCGGAAATACCGTGGCATACTATTTGGCTGAATCTTTCGACGCAAAAAAAATGGAAGACTTTCAAAGCAAATTGAAAATGCTTCAGGAAAAAGGCGTAAAATTCAATACCATTCAAGCTGATGGAAATACGCTATTCCATCTTGCTGCAAAGGAAAATAAACTTGAACTTTTAAAAGAAGTCTCAAAATTTGAAATTCCCGTAAACGCAGCAAACAATGAAGGTTTAACCGCTTTGCACCAAGCCGCAATGAAAGCGGAAAACGATGAAATGATGAAATATTTAATTTCCATCGGCGCCGATAAAAATGCGAAAACTGATTTTGAGGAAACCGCTTTCGATTTGGCAAGTGAAAATGAAGTACTGCAAAAAGAAAATATAGAATTGAATTTTTTGAAATAAAAACTGTCACTTCGAGTGTCCCGATTTTTCATCGGGACGTATCGAGAAGTAATTTTTTAAATGAATGTTGAAATGAAAAATATTCTAAAATTAGTTCCGGTATTATTTATCATTGGATTCCTAATCGCCGGATTCACAACCGCAGAAAAGAAACCCGTGAAATGTATGATCCAAATGACCAATTATACGGGCGAAGGTGCATATATCGTGGTTTCGCTGATGGATCCAAAAGGCGAATACGTAGAAACCCTTCAGGTTTTGGGAAAGGACAGCGAATGGTACAGCGACATCACCGAATGGTGGAAATTCTACGGCAAACGCCGCCCAAATATCGATGCCATTTCTGGTGAAACCATCAGCGGTGGCGAACGTTCGGTCAGCGTGCTTCAAATTCCGGTCGATAAAATCGATAAAGGGTATAGCCTGCGTTTTGAAACCTCTGTGGAAGACCAAAAATATTACAAAGACGACCTCCAATTTCCGCTTACAACCGAAAACCTAAAAAGCAAACAGGAAGGAAAAGGCTTTATCCGCTATGTCAGAATGCTTTTGCAATAAATGACGCAAGACGGTAAGACATAGGACGTAAGACTTTTCCCTTTTAGTCCTACGTCCTAAGTCATTTAATCCAAAGTCTAAAAATCTAAAATCTCAAGTCTAAAATCTAAAATCTAAAAAATTGACCATTTCCCTCTGGAGGTACAGTCATTTAGCACTTGCCGTCGCTTCTTCCCTCTTTCTGCTCGTGGCTTCGGTTACCGGGGTTATTTTGGCGGTGGAACCGATTGCGCACCAAACAAAGGGATTTGCAGTTGAAAATTTGGATGAAATTTCCTTGGCAACGGCAATTGCAGGATTAAAGGAAAATTACGACGAAGTTTTCTCCTTGGAAGTGGAATCGTCGGGCTTCGTAAAAGCATCGATACTTACCGAGGATTTTGAAACCCAGGATATTTACATCAACCCAAAAACGGGCGAAAAGTTGGGCGAAGTGGCCAAACGCCCCGAAATATTCAGCTTCGCCACCAACCTGCACCGCTCGTTATTCCTAAAAAGTATTGGGCGCTTTTTTGTCGGCTTCGTTTCATTATTGCTTTTCATTATTACCGTTACCGGAATTTTCTTATTGGCGAAACGACAGGGCGGCTTTAAAAAATTCTTTTCAAAAGTGCAGAAAGAATATTTCGAGATGCGCTACCACGTTGTCTTAAGCCGAATTTTGTTTATCCCGATCATAATTCTCGCGCTGACGGGCGTATATCTTTCCGCGGAAAAGTTTGGATTGCTGCCAAATGCTGAACTTCAAAATCAAGAAATTATAACTTCGGAAGAAAACCAGATTTTTGAAAACCTTTCAGAAATCCCATTTTTCAAGGGAACGACCCTTTCTGAAATAAGAAAAGTAGATTTCCCTTTTTCCGAAGATGCCGAGGATTTTTTTCACATCGCATTAAACGATAGGGATATTCAAATAAACCAACAAACTGGCGCAATTGTAAGCAGTGCGGAATATCCATTTGTGGCGGTGGCTTCCCGTTTAAGTTTGGTTTTGCACACCGGCGAAGGGAGCGTTTTTTGGTCAATAATTCTGCTAATTGCCAGCGCTTCCATCATTTTCTTTATGTATTCGGGTTTTGTGATGACTTTAAAAAGAAGAAAAAAAGTAAGCACAACCTCAGCAATGCCCGATAAAAATGAAAGTGAATTCATTATTTTGGTTGGCTCGGAAACAGGAACGACTTTCGATTTTGCGACCCGATTTTACAACGCGCTCACCACTTCGGGAAAGCAGGTTTTTATGACCGAAATGAACAATTATTCAGTTTATACGAAAGCAAAACACATCATAATTTTAACCGCAACCTACGGCGAGGGCGAGCCGCCAACGAATGCCCGGAAATTTGAATCGCTTTTTAAATCGGTGGAACAGCCCAATAAAATCAACTATTCGGTGGTAGGTTTCGGTTCGTTGGAATATCCAAATTATTGCGAATTTGCGATTGAAGTTGATTCACTTTTGGAAAACAAAACCGAATTTCAAGCTGTTTTACCGCTCTATAAAATAAACAATTCAGATTTTACGGATTTTCAGAAATGGACAAAAAAATGGAGCGGGAAAACTGAAATTGCACTTCAAATTGAAGCTCCGAAACAAAAGAAAAAACTGAAACAAACCTCTTTTGAAGTAATTCAGAAAACCGAATTGAATATTGACGATACTTTTCTTCTTCGCCTAAAACCAAAGCGAAAAGCAAAATTCACTTCCGGCGATTTGCTTTCTGTTTTTCCAAATGATAGTGAAATAGCCCGCCAATATTCCATCGCAAAAATGGGCGACGAGATTTTGCTCAGCATCAAAAAACACGAATTCGGCAAAGGTTCTTCCTTTCTTTTTGAATTGAAAAAGGGCGATATTCTGAAAGCGGCAATTGAACCAAACCCAGATTTCCACTTTCCGAAGAAAGCAAATTCCGCAGTATTGATTGCAAACGGAACGGGAATAGCGCCCTTATTGGGGATGCTAAACGAACATAAAAATGCAACCATAAATCTTCTTTGGGGCGGCCGATTTATGGATTCGTTCAATATTTACGAACGTACTTTACAAATTGAAAAAGTGGGAACCCATTTTGCGGTCCATACATGTTTTTCACGGCAGGAAAATAAACAATATGTGCAGGATTTGGTGATCCAGCAAAAAGAAACCATCCTAAAAAATGTGGAAAACGGCGGCGCAATTTTAATTTGCGGCTCGCTTTCCATGCAGCACGGCGTGTTGGAGGTTTTGGAAGAAATACTCAGCAAAGGTTCAGATAAAACCTTGGATGTTTTGATCCAGAATGGGCAATTGAGAATGGACTGTTATTAGTTAGTATTGAGAATTGAGTAGGAAATTTGAGAGCTTACTTTTTAACTTTTTACTTTTAACTTTCAGCTTTTTGCTTATTGCCTTTTGCCTATTGCCTATTGCCTATTGCCTATTGCCAATAAATTTCCACACCTTTTTGATTCCCATCACCACGAGCAAACTAACAAAACCAATTAAAAGTCCCACGATGAATTCCGTTAAAATGGAAGGCAATTGCGGCAGGAAATGATGGAAGAAATCAATGTTGTGCACAAAGATTCCGCCCGAGACTAATAACAAGGCGATAGTGCCGATAATGCTTAAAGCTTTGATCACTTTCGGCAAAGCTTGGACCAATAAATTTCCCAGTTTTTTTGAAAAACCATTTTCCCGTTTGCTGTTTTTTATGAGTTTGAAACCAACCTCATCCATACGGACAATAAGCGCGACAATACCGTAAACCCCCACTGTGGCTATGATGGCGATAACGCTGACCACGAGAATTTGTGTGGTTAAGGTTTCGGCAATAACGGTGCCCAGGGCGATAATCACAATTTCTATGGAAAGGATGAAATCGGTCACGATTGCTGACTTTACGCGTTCCTTTTCAATGGCAAGAATTTCGGTTTCGGTAAGGTTTTCCTGGGCCAGGGATTCATTGGAATGTTTATGCGGAAAGATGAATTCGTGGATTTTTTCGGCACCCTCGTAAGCCAGATAAATTCCTCCCAGTATCAAAATAACGGTTACGGCCCACGGTAAAAATGCGCTCAACAAAAAGGCTACGGGCAGGATTATCAATTTATTCAAAAAAGAACCTTTCGTTATCGCCCACAAAACCGGAAGCTCGCGCGCGGAAGCAAAACCGGAAGCTTTTTCTGCATTTACGGCCAGATCGTCACCCAAAATGCCCGCCGTTTTTTTGGCGGCCACCTTGCTCATTGCCGCCACATCATCCAACAAAGCGGCTATATCATCCAATACTGCAAAAATTCCTGAGGCCATAGTTTTTGGTTTTTAGTTTTTGGTTTTTGGTTTTTGGTTTTTGGTAAAGTAACTATTTTTTATGCTTGCTTAACTGCTTATCGATACTTTTTAAATATCCCACCATTTTCCGATTAACCAACGCCGACCTATCAACTGAAAGAAAATGGCCCGAATTCTTCACTATCTCACCTCTTCCATATTTCACATGCTTTTCGGTTAACCTTAGTGTATGTGCGGTATTGAACATATCATTATCACCTATAAGTACATATACTGGCATTTTCAGCGAACGAAGTTCCTCATTTGAAAATGGTTTCATTTGCCCCATAAATTTGTTCAAGGTATCATTTTCCAGACCTATTTTATATTGTTCCATATATTGAGGATCAATATTCTTCGGATTATTGGATAAGGTTCCCATAGTGCGATGCGATCGTTTTTCCTCTGGATAGAACACATTCAGAATGTTTTTAAACAAATCTACAGAGGGCGGAATCCACATAAATGTTTGTACGGGACTTAACAATATCAAACTTCTTATATTTCTCTTGCTGTGCAGGGCAATGTCCATAGCCAACCACCCCCCGCGAGAGGTCCCGATCAAATGGAAGGAATCTAACTTTAGTGCCCAGAAAACCTCCTCATACCACGCCCTAACCTCATCGAGACCGTTTAGGTCGGCAGTTTTATAGGACTTTCCCGGTTCAATGATCAAATCTATGGCGAAAATGCGGTAATCTTTTGCCAGCGCCTTTGCATTGGGATACCACATAGTGGAGCTGGCGCTCATCCCGTGAAGCAATACCACGGGCACCGCGTTTTTTGGCCCGCTTACTATCACGTGGGCAATCCCTTTTGAAGTGGTTACATAAAGATCTTCATAATCCACGCCCCATCGTTCCATGGTTTTGTCATAAGCGTCAAAATAGGTTTTTCGTTGGGCCGTGGGGCTGCTAATATAATCCGGTACTTTTCGGAATTCTTGATACGGGTCGTTTTCCTTCTCGTTTTTGCATCCCGCAAAAAAAGAGAGGACAAAGAGAAACAAAAATGCCTTTTTAAACCCCATTTTGAATTATGTTCAAACCAAATTTACATGATTGCTCTCTAAATCGAAACGGGTTTTCCTTGCCTTTTGAGGTTTTAGCATTTTTTTGGGTAGCTTTCCAAATGATTCCATTTCGTCATATCCATCTTAAAAGAGCTTCGGTTGAGGCTAAAAAAAAACAAAACCACGCGGGGTGGTTTTGTTTTTTTACTTAAGATTTGCGTAGTGGCGTCCTTTACTTCGCCAAAGTCAACTCATCAATAATATGGCTTGCTCCGGCATATTTATCAATCAAAAACAAAACATAGCGAATATCCACATTAATACAGCGCTGCATTTCGTCATCAAAGATAACATCGCCTGCCATCGCTTCAATGTTGCCATCAAAGGCCAGACCAATCAGCTCCCCTTTTCCGTTCAATACTGGCGAACCGGAGTTTCCGCCCGTAATGTCGTTATCGGTCAAAAAGTTTATGGGCAAATACCCATCGTCATCGGCATATTGGCCAAAATCCTTTTTCTCATAAAGGTCGATCAGTTTTTTTGGCATATCAAATTCGTCATCGCCGGGCTGGTATTTTGCAACCGTTCCCTTTAAAGTGGTGTAATAATTTTTTGCGGCATCGTTGCGTTTGTCTTCCGGCAAGGAAATCACTTTTCCATAGGTCAAACGCAGGGTGCTGTTGGCATCGGGATAATATTTTCCATCCGGATTTTGAAGTCGCATTCCCTGCACCATCATTCTGTAGGCACGCTCAAAATCGGCGTCCAATTGTTTTTCTTCCTCGGTTTTGAAACGGTAGCGCGTAAACAAATCCGTTGAAAGTTGGAACAGCGGATCGTTATTCAATACTTCGGCATTTGGATTGGCCATAAAAGCCTGCAATTTTTCCTTTGTCTGGAAGATGCTGTTTTCAAAAGCATTGTCAACATAATTTTTCCAGCCGGTTTCGGTTTTATTGTTTTCCGAAGCAACTTGCGCCACCATCGGGGCTGTATTTTTTGCTTTTGTGGAATAAAGTTTAAGCTGTGCCGCCAAAACATCTTTTTCCAACGGAAGGTAAATTCCTTCGTACAGATCGTCAATTTGGGCATCCAATTTTGGTTTTAATTCGGCCTGTTTTGCTTCGTTCTGTTGCAGATAATAGCTAATATCACTGCCCAATCTATAGGGAATGCTCGCCATTTTGGTTCTTATCATCATGCTCAAATAATTGTTGTGCCTACTGTTTTCGTTGGTTTTGGCGTAATAATTATTGATGACGGACATTACATCGGCATACTTTTTATTCTCCTTTTTGGAAGCCCATTTCTGAAAAGCCTGTTCATCATTGCGCTTGCTTTCCGCGGTTTTGTGCTGGTTCAGGGCGTCGATCATCCCTTGGCGGTTTTTCCAATAATTGGCGATGGAGGCGTAGCTGGAAGCATAGTCAAGTTTCACTTGCTGGTTTTGGTCCATATAATTTTTCATCACGTCCATAGACGTTTTTGAAGCCTCAACCCAAGCGGGGTAAGCGTATTCCACGTTTTGCGCAATACCTCCGGCGGGCATCCAGCGGTTTGTTCTTCCGGGATAGCCCAAGATCATTGCGAAATCATTTTCCTCAAAACCTTTCAAACTTGTGGTTAGGTGATATTTCGGTTTTAGGGGTACATTGTTTGGGGAATATTCCGCGGGATTTCCGTCTTTGTCGGCATAAACCCTAAACAGTGAAAAATCGCCCGTATGTCTTGGCCATTCCCAATTGTCGGTATCGCCGCCGAATTTCCCGATGCTGGCCGGGGGCGTGCCCACCAAACGCACATCGTTGTAATCTTGATATACGAAATAGTAAAACTCATTTCCCTGATAGAAGGATTTCACCGAAACGGTATATTTTCCGCCTTCGTTGTTTTCCTCTTCAATCCTCGCGATTTCCTTGTTTATGGTCGCCTCGCGCTCCGCCTCGGTCATGTTTTCGTTAAGCAAGCCAAGGATGCGTTTGGAAACGTCGTCCATTCTAACAAAGAAACGGACCGATAAGCTTTTCGGTTTTAATTCCTCGCTTTTGTTTGCGGCCCAAAATCCGTTGGTCAGGTAGTCATTTTCCTCTGTTGAAAGTCCGGCAATCTGCCCATAGCCACAATGGTGATTGGTGAGTACCAAGCCACTGTCCGATATAATTTCGGCAGTACATCCGCGGTTGAACTGCACGATTGCATCCTTAAGGCTGGCGTTGTTGATACTGTAAATTTCCTCGGGTGTAAGCTGCAGCCCCATTTTCTGCATATCGCGGTGGTTCAACCGTTCAAGATGCATCAAAAACCACATGCCTTCATTGGCACTGACGGGAAGAATAAATGCGGAAAGAATAAAACAAAGAATGAATTTTTTCATTGTCAATTTGAATTTTTAATTAATAATAAAAGTGCCGAAAAGGCACCGAATTTAAAAGAAAGGTAAATATAACCGATATGTCCAATCTACGGCTTAGGCGTTACTGAAAAGTTGAAGTTTAACGTTTTTTTAAGAGAGGGTTGGACTCTTTTCTAAGAAATGCAATGGTATTTAAAAAGTCCAAAGTCATTGCAAACCTCTGGAATTTTGACCTCCCGAATAATGTCAGGAGCACTTACAGAATCAAACTCACAAACTCACTTAATCTAAATACAAATCCGCTAATCCAAATGTCAGGATTTTAGTATTTTAGATTTATAAATTCTAACCTGTGAGCGATGAAATACAAAGACAAAATAAACCAACTTATATCGGAAGGCAGTCAAGCTGAATTTCTGGAATGGCTGCAATCCCAACCAGAAATGGAACAAGTGGAAATAATGCGGGAACTGAAACAGCTTACTTTGGAATTTTCAAAGAAAATGAATTTCAACATCAGGGAAGATGTTCCATTGATGGAGCAATATGATAAAAAGATGGATGCCTATGAGGATGGAATATTGGATTTAAGGCTCGCCGATGATATGATGGCAAGGGTTAATGAAGTAATGGATAACCATATAAGGAAAATGGCCAAGGCTAACAATGGCGTGCGGGAACATATAATTTACTGTATCGTAAACGACGAGCCAAATGCCCCACAAATGAAAATACTGGCCCAAAAGATGATTGCCCTGGAAAAAAAGGAAAACTTCCACAACCCAGAAAAATGGAAGGGTTTGCCGGAAATTTAGTTATGAATAGAACCCTGCTTCCGCTCAATTCCATCACATTACGGAGCGAAGCGAGCAATCAAAGCCAACTTGACCCAAGCGAAGCGAACCAGTGCACCACTCTCCTCAAAAGAAACAGACAACGAACAACAGCCATCAAACAACCGCTATGTAACAACCTAAAACTTAGAATTTACTTCTTAACCACCCGCAAAACTCGACTCTCCTCGCCCACAACAACCTTCACAAAATAATTCCCCGCACTTAGCCCGGAAATATCCAATTGTTCTTTGGTACTGTTCGCTTTGGAAGTTAGCAATGTCTGTCCAAGAACGTTAATTATTTCAATTGAAGAAATTGGAGCCTCGGCCTGTATGTGCAGAATATTGTTTGCGGGATTGGGATACATCACGATTTTCAAAGTTTTGAAATCGGTAACGCCCAGTTCATCAACAAACTTGGTATAAACGGTATTCGTAACAATTGCCGCGTTAAAGTCGAAGTAAATATCCGCCGCGTTCGCCACTATGTCATTTAACTGAATAGTGGGCAAAGGTTTCACCTTAAAGGCCACAAACCCTTGGCTGCCCTCAGGATCGGAAGATTCAGTTGGCAGATTGATGTCGTCAAATATAAAATC
>JBEBRF010000071.1:0-12178 GCA_040394975.1 Aequorivita soesokkakensis | reverse complement strand
GGAAGGAAATGAAAGTGTAAGTGGTTTAAAATCAATTTTTAAACGAAACGCATCTTTACAAAAGAATGGCGCCTTTTCTTTCAAATTTAATATTTTATAACCCAACCTATTTACCTATTTTTGCAGTCGCAAATTTGAAAAACAATCTTAATTAAACAAAGTATGGAATCTATAATGATTTATGCGCCAATTATAATGGCGGTCTTAGGCTTAATCTTTATGGCCGTGAAACGCTCTTGGGTAATGAAGCAAAACCCCGGGGATGGTAAAATGAAAGAAATAAGCGACCATATTTATGAAGGGGCCTTAGCTTTTCTAAACGCCGAATACAAGCTGCTCGCCATTTTTGTGGTAATAGTTAGTATCGCGCTGGCCGCAGTTTCATTTATTGTTCCAACCACACATATACTTATTGTTGTAGCCTTTATTTTTGGGGCCGTGTTCTCTGCCCTTGCCGGAAATATGGGTATGAAAATAGCAACCAAAACAAATGTTCGCACCACACAAGCAGCCCGTACAAGTTTGCCCAACGCGCTTAAAATCTCTTTCGGGGGTGGTACCGTAATGGGTCTGGGCGTTGCCGGCCTCGCCGTTTTGGGCTTGACCGCATTCTTTATTTTCTTCTTCCATTTCTTTATGGGAGGGGAGTGGACCAATACTATGGATATGACCGTAGTCCTGGAAACACTGGCAGGTTTTTCTCTTGGAGCGGAATCAATTGCATTGTTTGCAAGAGTTGGCGGCGGAATTTATACCAAAGCGGCCGACGTAGGCGCCGACCTTGTGGGAAAGGTGGAAACCGGCATTCCCGAGGATGACCCGCGAAACCCCGCAACCATCGCAGATAACGTTGGCGACAACGTGGGTGACGTAGCCGGTATGGGTGCCGATTTATTTGGAAGTTATGTAGCAACTGTACTGGCCGCAATGGTTTTAGGAAACTATGTCATTAAAGATATGGGCGGGACCATTACAGATGCATTTGGCGGTATTGGCCCCATTTTATTGCCAATGGCAATTGCTGGCGCCGGAATCATAATATCGGTGATTGGAACCATGCTCGTAAAAATTAAAAACAACGACGCCAAGGAAGCTCAGGTTATGGGCGCGTTAAACATCGGGAACTGGGTTTCCATCGTTTTGGTTGCGATTTCTTGTTTTGTATTGGTGCGATGGATGCTTCCCGAAACAATGACGATGAGCTTCTTCGGCGAAGAACTGCAGGAAATTTCATCAATGCGCGTGTTTTTTGCCACTTTGGTGGGCCTTGTAGTGGGTGCGGTAATTTCATCCGTAACTGAATACTATACAGGTTTGGGCAAAAAACCCATTCTTAAAATAGTTCAACAATCCAGTACTGGCGCAGGTACCAACATAATTGCCGGTTTGGCCACAGGAATGATTTCTACCTTCCCTTCCGTATTACTTTTTGCAGGTGCTATCTGGGCATCCTACGCTTTCGCTGGCTTTTATGGAGTTGCGCTTGCAGCTTCCGCTATGATGGCAACAACAGCTATGCAACTTGCTATTGATGCTTTTGGCCCCATTAGCGATAACGCCGGTGGTATTGCCGAAATGAGCGAGCAAGATCCAATCGTGCGGGAACGTACCGATATTTTAGACTCTGTTGGTAATACAACCGCTGCTACTGGTAAAGGTTTTGCCATTGCTTCAGCAGCACTGACTTCATTGGCGCTTTTTGCAGCTTATGTAACCTTTACGGGAATAGATGGGATTAACATCTTTAAAGCTCCAGTTTTAGCGATGCTTTTTGTGGGAGGTATGATTCCAGTTGTGTTCTCTGCCTTGGCAATGAATGCCGTGGGTAAAGCTGCGATGCAAATGGTAAATGAAGTGAGAAGGCAGTTCCGCGAAATTCCGGGAATCATGGAAGGTACGGGCAAACCAGAATACGCTAAATGTGTTGATATTTCAACCAAAGCGGCTTTAAGGGAAATGTTACTCCCTGGTATTCTAACTATTGGTTTCCCATTGGTTATCGCCTTCGTGCCGATGATTTTTGGAATGGACAATATGGCCATCGCAGAAATGTTGGGTGGTTATATGGCCGGAGTTACCGTGAGTGGCGTGCTTTGGGCAATCTTCCAAAACAATGCCGGCGGCGCTTGGGACAACGCTAAAAAATCTTTTGAAGCTGGGGTTTTGATCAACGGCGAAATGACCTATAAAGGAAGCGAGGCCCACAAAGCCGCCGTAACCGGTGATACCGTTGGCGACCCGTTCAAGGACACCTCGGGTCCTTCTATGAACATTTTGATAAAACTTACTTGCTTGATCGGGCTGGTTATTGCCCCAATCCTCGGGGGTCACACCACTTTCGAAATGGCCGAAGCCACTACTTCCCAAGAGGTTTATTATATTGATGCGGAAGGAAACAAAACTATTTTGACTGAAAAACAGGTCCAATACATCGAAACAGGCAGTACTCTTGCCACGGGAGAAAATCTTAAGAACAAAACCGAAACCTTGGTTGAAATGTTGAAAAATGACAACAACGACCAAGTGACGGCAAATGTTACCATTATTAGAACAGTGGATGGGGTTGAAACTACAGAAACCAAAACCTTCACCGGATCAGAGGAAGAAGTTCGCGCACAGTTGAAAGATGTTGATGGAATGAAAATCAAAGTAAAGGACAAAGAATAGATATCTCATTTTTTTTTAAATAATTATTTACCTGCAAGATTCCCAGAAACTTGCAGGTTTTTTTATTTTGAAAACGGAACACCGAACACTAAAAACTGAAATTTCCCTATCTTAGCCATGCTATGGATTACGAAGATTTAATCACACTGGGTATAGCTTTCGGGCTCGGGCTTCTCGTGGGGCTTCAACGGGAGAAAAGCGACCACGAGATGGCAGGGGTACGCACTTTTACCCTTATTTCAATATTGGGGGTTTTGGCTGGTTTCTTGACACGTGATTTTAATAACCCCTTCATCCTTCCCACCTTCGGAATTGCTATTACGGGATTGATGTTAATGGCAAATTTTTTAAAGGCCAAGAAAGATCCGGATACCAACGTGGGCCAAACCACCGAGGTCGCGGTGTTACTAATGTTTGCAATCGGTTCTTATTTAGTGCTGGGCAATCAAATTATTGCCGTTGTGGTGGGGGCGGCCCTCGCTGTGTTGCTCTACGTAAAGGAAACGCTTCACAATTTTATTGACAGGCTAAAGGAGAAGGATCTTTCTGCCATCATGACCTTTGTGGGCATTTCGCTGGTAATTCTTCCCATACTTCCCAACCAAACTTTTGGCCCCTTTGATGTGCTGAACCCGCGTGAAATCTGGCTTATGGTTACGCTTATTGTTGGGATTAGTATCTTGGGTTATTTCATCTATAAATGGGTAGGCAAAAAAGCGGGAATGATTTCCAACGGGATTTTGGGTGGCATCATCAGCAGCACGGCCACCACGGTGAGCTATGCCCGAAATTCAAAAGATGAAAAGACCCTTGCCAAGGTTTCGGCATTTGTTATAATGGCTGCCGTAACTGTATCGATTGTGCGCGTTGTCATTGAAATTGGAATCGTTGTTCCCGAGAAGCTCCCGGTGCTTATATTTCCGTTTATTGTCCTTTTTGCCTTCATGACGTTTCTTTCGGTAGTTTTATTTTATTTTGTTTCGAAAGAAGAAAACCAAAAGGAAATGCCGGAGCCAAAAAATCCGGCCCAATTTAAAAGCGCCTTCATTTTCGGACTGTTGTATGCCGTTATTTTATTGGCAGTTGCATATACCGAAGAGGAATTCGGCAATAGTGGGCTTTATATTGTTTCCATAATTGGGGGACTCGCAAAAAAGGATGCCATTACGCTTTCCCTTGCGCAATCCATTAAAAGTGGGCTGGCTACTGAATTGGGCTGGAGGCTCATTATGACCGGCGTACTGGCCAATTTCGCATTTAAAATTTTGCTCGCCACAGTGTTGGGAAGCAGGCTTTTGGCAAAATGGTTGGGCGCGGCAATGGCGGTTTCCATTGCAGCTGGACTTTTGTTAATGTGGCTTTGGCCGGAGAACTGGCATTTTTAATTCTTTTTCAGAAATTTTTCCTCCTTAAAATAACCCGTGCAATTCTGCGTCAATCTTGTTTATTACCTGCCCCAAATGTTCCGGATCGTCCACAAAGTTGATATTGTCCACATCGAAGATAATTAGGTTTCCTTTGTCGTATCCGTGGATCCAAGCTTCGTAGCGCTCGTTCAAACGGCTTAGATAATCAATGCTGATGGAGTTTTCATATTCGCGGCCGCGCTTGTGTATCTGGTTTACCAAATTTGGGATGCTGCTTCGCAAATAAATAAGTAAATCCGGGCTTTCGGTTACGCTTTCCATCAAATTAAAAAGCGAACGGTAATTTTCAAAATCGCGGTTGGTCATCAAACCCATGGCATGCAGGTTTGGCGCAAAAATATAGGCATCTTCGTAAATGGTTCTATCTTGGATTACGTTTTTTGCCTTTTCCCGAATTTCAACAATTTGGCGAAAGCGACTATTCAAAAAGTAGATTTGCAAGTTGAACGACCAGCGCTCCATTTGGTTGTAAAAATCGTCCAAATATGGGTTGTCCTCGACATCTTCATAATGGGCCTGCCATTTGTAATGTTTTGCCAGCAAGCGGGTAAGGGTAGTCTTTCCGGAGCCTATGTTTCCTGCAATTGCAACGTGCATATTTATTCTTGGGTTGGAAGGGTTAGTTTAAAAGTGTGCAAATTTTCGCCGTCATAAATATACAGGAAATCATTGGTAAGCTGCAAGTCTTTAATTGTAATTTCGGGCAACGACAGCTTTACGGGTTCGTGCGAAATGGCTTCATTGCGCTTTGCAAAATCTGGAATATAATAAAGGAAATTTTCTTTTAAAGCTATCAAATTTTCATTCTGCTGAATTATCCGTTCGTAACCTTCCGAAGGTGCTTCATTTAAAATGCTTCCGTAAATATTGAAAGCGCGTAAATGCTTTTCCGTTAAAGTGAAACAATAATTAAAATTGCTTGCCTGTGAAATCAATTTCCCCGGAAACGGCTGTGAAACCAATGTCTGCATTTTTGAGCCGTAATTATAAAGTTCCAATTGTTGCGTGTCCACATTAAAAATCCAAAGGCTGTTGTTTCCGGCATTTGTGGCGCTGCTCACATTCAAAAACTGTGGCAGATTGTTGAAATTGATGCGTTCAATTTCGCTCAATTTATTGTCCAACAAAACCACTGTATTCGTATCCTGAAAAAACACGACCACTTTCAACGGATTTATAATATCTACGGAATTGATACGCCCCAATTGCAGATCGGTGAAACGAAAATTCCCGTCCGGCCCCTGTTTGTGCAGCACGCGATCTTTTATAAAATAAGTGTTTTTATAATTGTCAAAACCTACAAATTTGTCCGCAACAAAAGGAATTTTGCTTATTGGCGTAAGACTTTGCGCAATGCCCAATTGGAAAAAAAATAAAAAAAGAAGGAAAAGCTTTTTCATAATAGTCGGCAAGGTACAAAATGAAGGTTTTATTTGAACGGAAAATAATGTAACAGATTATGGTCTGTTTCGTCATAGTGGCACGGACTTGCTTTTGTTCAAACAAATTGAACTAATTTTAAACATCCCGTCAAAGTGGTTACCTTTGATTTTTTTCACACAAAACTTTTATATGAAACGATATATCTTAATTTTTTTGCTACTTTTTTCTTTCGGAATCAATGCCCAAAACATAAGCGGGCAAGCCTTTTACGAATCCAAAACTACTGTAGATTTGGATGCTTTTGGCGGTGGCCGCGAAATGACCGAGGAAATGAAAAAGGCAGTTGCACAAATGATGAAAAGTGCGTTGGAAAAAACCTACATCCTCACATTCAGCAAAGACGAATCCCTTTATAAAGAACAGGAAAAACTGGATGCCGGGCCAATGAATCCCGGTTTCAAAATGATGATGACCAGTTTTGCGCCCGGAGTACAATATAAAAATTTGAAAACAGGGCAAATTGTGGAGGAAAACGAATTCTTCGGGAAACAATTTTTGGTGACGGATTCCATTAAAACTTTGGATTGGAAAACTACGAATGAGTCAAAACAAATTGGGCAATACATAGCTTTTAAAGCAACAGCAATTAAGAAAGTGGATCCGACCGATTTCAGCATGGCGCGTCCAAAAAAGAAGGACGAAAAAGAAAATGCCGAAGCGAAAAAAGATTCCACCCAACCCCAAGACCCGATGGATATGATTGAAATTCCCGAGGAAGTTGAGGTTACGGCTTGGTTCACGCCACAAATTCCCGTAAGCAATGGCCCGGGCGAATATGCCGGACTTCCCGGGCTTATTTTGGAATTGAACGTTTACAGAACCACGCTTTTGTGCTCAAAAATTGTAATGAATCCAAAAGATGCCGAAAAGATTGAACCGCCCACAAAAGGGAAAGAAGTTACCCGAGAGGAATACATTAAAATTGTAAAGGAAAAAACTGAAGAGCTTCGAGAAAGTTTCCAGAATAGTGGCGGCAACCGCCGTGGCGGATTTGGCGGATAAAACCACAGAGGCACAGAGAACACAGAGAAAATGGAGGTTTTTAAATAATAAATTTTAAATGAAAAATGTAAAAGTGAAAAGTGGAGAATTTCAATGATGATTTTTACCGATACTTTTACATTTGTCATTTTACGGTTTAATATCTTCTTAAACTCTTTGCGTCCTTTGCGCCTTAGCGGTAAAAATTACACCGCAAAGTCGCAGAGGGCGCAGAGTTTCAAAATAATTTAATAGAATCCTGTTTAATGAATAAAGTATATTTTCTGCTTTTCTGTTTTTCTGCTTTTTCTCTTTCCGCGCAAAGCATAAAAGTGAAGGGAACCATAAAAGATAGTATCGGCAATCCGCTGGAATTTGCCAATGTTATTGCAAGCATAAAAGCTACCGGCGCCACGGAATCCTATGGAATAACGAATTATCAAGGCCGCTACCAATTAGATCTTCCAAAGGGAAATACCTATATTTTAAGGGCAAGTTTTCTGGGTTATGAAACCGTGGAAAAAACCGTAAATGTTTCGAACGAGGCAGAAAATATGGATTTAAATTTTATTTTAAATCCTCAGGAAAACCGATTGGACGATGTGGAAATTGTGTACGAAATGCCCGTAACCATAAAAGGCGACACCATCGTTTACAACGCCGACAGTTTTACAAATGGCGACGAACGCAAATTGGGCGATGTAATGAAAAAGCTCCCCGGCGTTGAGGTGAACGAAGATGGCGAAATTCAAGTGGAAGGAAAAACCGTTCAAAAAGTAATGGTGGAAGGCAAGGATTTTTTTGACGGCGACAGCAAACTCGCCACAAAAAATATTCCCGCAGATGCGGTTGATAAAGTTGAAGTTTTGAGAAATTACAACGAAGTAAACCAAATGCGCGGCCTCGGCAACGACCGCGATAATGTTGCGATAAACATCAAATTAAAAGAAGGGAAAAAGAATTTCTGGTTCGGGGAAGTTACCGCCGGCGCCGGACTTGCAGACGAATACGAAGAAGAAAATGGCCGCTATTTGCTGCATCCCAAATTGTTTTATTACAGCCCAAAATACAGCATAAATATAATTACAGATTTCAACAATATTGGGGAAGTGCCGTTTACATTTCGGGATTATTTCAACTTTACGGGCGGCTTTCGGAATTTCAATCGCGGCGGCGGAACCAGTTTCAATATTAGCAACAGCGACCTGGGTTTTGCAGTTTCACAAAACGATCGCGCGAAAAGGATTGATGCCAAATTTGTTGCGGCAAATTTCAGTTATGCGGTGAATGATAAATTGGACGTGAGCGGTTTCGGGATTTTGAGCGACAACAAAACGAATATCGTAAACAACAGCATTCGCCAATATATTTTAACCGGAATTACCGAAAATACAAATACCGAAAACGATCAGCGCAACCAACTTGCAATGCTGAAAATGAGCGCCGTTTATAAACCCAGCACAAATTTTCAGTTGGATTATGATGCGCTCGCAAAAACGTCAAAGCAAACGGAGGACGATGCCACCATTTCAATAGTTGGCGGCAATGAAAACAATATTTCCGAAGTAAAAAAGAACAAACCTTTCTCCATAAATCAAAGCGCAAATGCATATTTCACATTAAACGACAAAAATATTTTTGCTGCGGAAGTGCAACATTTATATCAAAACGAAGATCCGTTTTATCGGGCGGTGCAGGATTCCATTCCGTTTCGCGGGGTTTTTACACAAATAAATCCGTTGGATCCTTTCAACAGCGATGCCGATATTTTTGATCCTTTGGAACAATCGGAGCGGTACAACATCAATCAAAATAAAACCGTAAAAAGCCATAAACTTGATGCGAAGGTTGATTATTACTACGTTCTCAATAATTTGAGCAATCTTAATTTTACGGTGGGAACAACCTTCAGCAACCAAAAATTCAACTCCGGGATTTTTCAGATTTTGGATTCTGGAAATCGAAATGATTTCACCGAAAATGATTTCAATAATGATGTAAACTACACTTTTACGGATGCATTTTTCGGACTTCATTATAAGTTGAAAAGCGGCCAA
Source organism: Aequorivita soesokkakensis (assembly GCA_040394975.1). Classification (GTDB taxonomy): domain Bacteria; phylum Bacteroidota; class Bacteroidia; order Flavobacteriales; family Flavobacteriaceae; genus Aequorivita; species Aequorivita soesokkakensis_A. The sequence continues at coordinate 3,603 of JBEBRF010000071.1, read as the reverse complement.
TTCATTTTCACGCCGGGCGTTACGCTTCACAATTACAATTTAAAAAACGAGCAATTGGGAACCATTTCCACCCAAAACGATTGGATGGTTTTGCCGGATTTGAATGTGGTTTGGGAATTGAAAAAGAGCGAAAACCTTCGATTCAATTATGCAATAACTTCAGAATATAGCGATGTGAATAATTATGCCGAAGCCTATGTTTTCAATAATTACAACCGTCTTTTCCGGGGAAATCGGGAACTTGAAAATTCACTTTCGCACAGTTATAATTTAACGTATTTCAGCTTTAATCTTTTCAACTACACCAATATCGGCGGAAATTTGGGGTACACGAAACGGATTGATGCCCTCAAAACAAACACGCAATTGGTGGGCATAAACCAAGTGAGCAGCCCGATTAATTTTGACAGTAATTTTCCCGATGAAACTTTTTCGGCTGTGGGAAGGTTCAGCAAAACCGTGAAAAAAGTTCAGTTTAAACTGGATGCTGCCGTATTTTTGAGCAAAACAAACAACACCATAAATGAAGAAATTCGCGAAAGCCAAAGTTTTACGCAGAATTACAACGCCAGTGTTTTGAGCAATTTCAAAAACTTTCCCAATTTTGAAGTTGGATATCGTTTTGTGAAAAATGATTACGATAACGGAGGCGCGGAACAGACATTTTTTACCAATCGTCCGTATGCGAACGTAAATCTTCGGTTTTTGAAGGATTTCAATCTTTTTGCGGAATGGGATTATTACAAATACACGAACGACGCAAAAACGGTTGAAAACAGCTATTCCTTTTTCAACGCCAATTTATATTACAAACACGGCGAAAGCCCGTGGGAATTTTCGGTGCAGGCTACGAATATTTTGGATACGAAATCAATAAACAACGATAGTTTCAACGATCAATTCAACACCACTTCGCAGTATTTTGTGATGCCGCGCATTGTGATGTTTGTTATAAAATATGATCTTTAATCGCTATATTTCAGTTACTACCTTGCCAACTGCCCTCTAAATTTCATATCTTTCAAATAAAAATGGCCAAATTGCGAAATATATTTTTTGGAATTGTGATTGCGTTTGTAATCGTCTTCGGCCTGCGCTATTGCGAACACCGAAAAAATGACCGCGAAGCGCTTGAAGCAAATACCGCTTTGATCCAAAAGGAACTGAAAAACGTGGGCAAACTTATTGTAACCGAAGGAAGTTATGCCCAGGTTTTCAGTTATAATGACAGCAAAGATCTGCTTTACGGACTAACGTATGCCAAGAAAAAGGCGTTGATCGTTGTAAATGCGAAGGCAACAATTGCGTATGATTTAAGCCAAGTAACCACCGAAATAGACGAAGCAACCAAAACCGTAACCATCACAAAAATTCCCGAACCGGAACTTTCCATAAATCCGAATATCCAATATTACGATGTCACGCAGGATTATTTGAACCAGTTTACGGCTTCGGATTACAACAAAATTAAAAGTCGAATTGAAAAATCCCTTCGAAAAAAAATAGAAGCATCGGAACTGCGCACAAATGCTGAGAACAGACTTATTTCCGAACTCCAGAAAATTTATATTCTTACAAATTCAATGGGGTGGACGTTGAAATACAACACCACTGTTGTTGACAACGAAACGAAATTACAACAGCTGAAATTATAACATATATTCCTTCGCGTGCCCGTTCTGCACGAGCCAAAGATTTAAATCTAAGCCGTCAATAATTATATTGGCGAGATAGCGGCCGTACTTTTCCTGTTTGTCTTTGTAGGAATTTATGATCACATCTTTATCAAGAATCATAGAGCGCACGATGTCGCGAACTATTAAACCTTGTTCCCGCTCTTCGCCGCGAAGTTCGGGGGTATTGATTCCGTAAAGGCGGAATTTCATTTCCATATAATGATAAAATCCCAGATCGACCATCGCGGTTACCGTGTCGCCGTCATAAACTTCAATGATTTTTGCGTTGTATTGGTACATAACTTCAATTTTTTGTTTAGCATTTATAAAGCTACAAAAATCTGGAATTCAATCACTTAAATATTTCGATTTATTATTTCCACCCTTTGAATTTAGGGTAGTGAAGAAGATTAAAATTTTTGGCTCAAACTGAACCAGCCACCGCCATTCATAGCTTCCACGCCGTTACTTTTAAGGATTCCCGCCGCGCTCGCGCTGCGCATGCCGCTGGCGCAACAAGTAATTACGGGTTTGTTCCATTTTTTAATTTCACTCATTTTTGAGGAAATTTGCTGCAACGGAATATTTTTGGATCCGGAAATGGCCCCGCTTTCATATTCGCTTTTGCTGCGAACATCAATAACGATGGCGCCGCGATTTTTAAAATCCTCAATTTTCCGTGTTTTGTTTCCGAATAAAAAGTCAAAAAATCCCATAGCATTTGTTTTTTGTAAAATTACGGCATTCCTGCTGAAATTTTTCCTTTTCAAAATTCCTATCTTGCGGAAATAATGAAATAACTAACAAGCGTTAGTTTTGTTAACCTAATTCGACAAAAAACAAGTGGCGAAATTTCATAAAATAAAAGTAAAAGACGTTTACAAAGAGACCAATGACTGCTCGGTAATCACTTTTGATATTCCCGTGGATTTGGCCGAAGAATTCAACTTCCGCCACGGCCAACACTTAACTTTAAAAACCGATATTGATGGCGAAGACACCCGCCGTTCCTACAGTTTATGCTCCAGCCCGGTCGATAAGGAATGGAAAGTTGCGGTGAAAACCATTCACGAAGGCAAGTTTTCCACTTTTGTAAATTCAAAACTGCACGCGGGCGATACGCTTGAAGTGATGGTTCCCAGCGGAACTTTTGGCGTTGAAACAAATCCGGACGAACCCAAAAATTATCTTTTTTTCGCCGCGGGAAGCGGGATTACGCCCGTGCTTTCAATGATCAAAACACATTTGGAGCTGGAGCCAAATGCCACTTGCAAGCTGTTTTATGTGAATAGGACGGCGAAATCCATTATCTTTAAAGAAGCTTTGGAACAATTGCGAAACCAATATTTCGGCCGACTTGAAATTTATTATTTCCTCACGAAGGAACGTCGCGATATTGAACTTTTCAACGGCCGTTTTGACGATGAAAAAATGAAAATTTTGACCAATAACTTCATCGATATTCCCGATACAAACGAAGTTTTCCTGTGCGGTCCCGAGGAAATGGTGCATTATGTGAGCAATTATTTAATTGAAGCGGGTTTGCCGAAGGAATTGATTCATTTTGAATTGTTCGTAACGGGTCTCACCGAAGAAGATAAAAAGCGCGCCGAACGTTTGGCGCAGCAAAATGTGGAAGGCGTGGAAGTGACCATCGTGGATGCCGGAAAGGAATTCCAATTCACGATGACAAAGGATTTTGACAATATTCTCGATGCCGCGTTAGCCGCGGGTGCCGATTTGCCATTCGCCTGCAAAGGTGGCGTTTGCAGCACTTGCAAATGCGAAGTTGTGGAAGGCAGCGTTGAAATGAAAATAAATTACGCTTTGGAAGAAAAGGAAGTGGCGCAAAACTTTGTATTGAGCTGCCAAGCCGTCCCAACTTCCCAAAAAGTGAAAGTGGATTTTGATGTATAACAGCTTTAAG
>JBEBRF010000070.1:0-12435 GCA_040394975.1 Aequorivita soesokkakensis | reverse complement strand
GTTCCGCTCAAATCTTCATCATTTTTGGAAATCAATATTTCCGAAGGGTTTGAAACCTCGCGCAGACCGCTTCCCTGCATTTCGTAGATTCCCAATTCGTTGGTACTTCCGAAGCGATTTTTATTGGCACGTAGAATTCTGTAAATGTGGTTTCTGTCGCCTTCAAACTGCAAAACCGTATCGACCATGTGCTCCAAAATTTTTGGTCCGGCTATGTTTCCGTCTTTGGTAATGTGGCCAATCAAAATTACCGGCGTTCCGGTTTCTTTTGCAAATTTTATAAGTTCGGCGGTGGTTTCACGAATTTGGGAAATGCTTCCGGCAGTGCTTTCAATATAATCTGTGTGAAGTGTTTGAATGGAATCTATAATCACGATATCGGGCTCAATTTCCTCAATATTCCTAAATATATTTTGCGTTTTTGTTTCCGTTAAAATGAAACAATTTTCAGAAATGGGCTGAATGCGTTCCGCCCGCATTTTAATTTGTTGCGCACTTTCTTCGCCCGAAACATAGAGCGTTTTGTACGGAAGTTGAAGTGCAATTTGAAGCATCAGCGTGCTTTTCCCGATTCCCGGTTCGCCGCCCAAAAGCGTTAACGAGCCCGGTACCAAGCCGCCGCCGAGGACTCTATTTAATTCGTGGTTTTTTGTGTTTAGGCGCGCTTCGGCCTGGGTTGAAATTTCAGAGATTCGTTGTGGTTTTGCGCTTCGGCTTCGCTCAGCGCCCAATGGCTCTTGGGTTTTCCAGCTTACTTTTTCGGCTTTTTGGATTATTTCTTCAGCAATAGTGTTCCATTCCTTGCAGGAATTGCACTGGCCCTGCCATTTGGCAAATTGGGCGCCGCAGTTTTGGCAGAAAAAAGTGGTTTTTGTTTTGGCCATAATGTTCCGCTAAAATAAATATATTTACGCTATCAAACCGTATTTAATGAAAGGCTTCTTCCTCACATTTTTTGTATTGTGTCTTTGTTCCTTTTCGATGTCTGCCCAGCGGTACCAATTCAAAAAGTTTAAAACTGAGGATGGTCTCGTCAACAACGAGACTTTTGCGATTTTACAGGACAGAGAAAACCGAATTTGGGTGACCACAACGGGCGGGATTAGTTGTTTTAACGGCAAAACTTTTAAAAACTATACGGTTGCTGAAGGGCTTGCATCAAATATTGTATTCAGCATTTTTGAGGATTCAAAGGGGCGCATTTGGGCCGGAACGCTGGAAAATGGCGTTAGCATCATTGAAAATGGAAAGATCCACAATCCAGAAGGAGTAGATTTTAAATCCCTGGCAAGTGCCAATACAATCCTTGAAGGCGCTGACGGCACTATTTATATCATTTTTTTAAATGGGATTGTTACTTATAAAAATGGAAAGCTGGATTATTTATTAAAAAAAAGCAATACCGAAGAAATTTATGCCTTCCAAGACGCAGATTGGTTTGATGACAACACGTTATATATAGCTTCATTAAACAAAGGAATTTTCAAGCTTACGCTAAACCCGTTTAAACTTGAGAATATCTATAATGAGGCACAGGGCATAAACAATATTTGCTATTCCGTTTTTGTAGATTCTGAAAAAGTTGTGTGGGTGGGCGCCTATGGTGAATTGTACAAAATATCAAACGGAAAGATTTCCATTTTTCGGTTTAACCCTGCGGACTTCGACAACAACCGTATTTATGGAATTTATGAAGAAAATAAAAATGAACTTTTCCTGAGTTTTGAAGGAAATGGAATTGGCAAATTCAACAAAAAAACGGGCGAACTAAAAATAATCAATGAATCGCAGGGGCTACCCACCCGCTATATTTACAAAACAATAAAAGACAAAGAGGGCAATCACTGGATGACGAGCTATGGCGAAGGGATCATTCGCTTTAGGGACACCGCCTTTAAAATTTACGACCAAACCCAGGGCCTGCCATCGGTAAATGATCTGGCGGAATGGAAAAACCAAGTGGTTATAGCGTCAAATGAAGGAATTGTTGCGTTTGATGAAAACAAAAAATTTCAAACGGATAGCGCCAAAGGGCCTATTAAAAATCTATTCGTAACCCCAGAAAATACGCTGCTTTACAACACCAAGGAAGCCGTGTATGAAACCACGGCACTGGGGGCGCCACCAACACTTATTGATGAGGGCGATTACAGCCAAGTATCTAAGCACCACGGCAAAATATTTCTGTTCGGCAATGAGAAAACCAAAGTGATATCGGCAGATTCCACTTATAATATACACACCAGAAAATCGATAGCCGTCACCCCTATTGCAGATCGCTATATCCTGTGCAAAATTAGCGGGCTCTATCAATTAATTGATTCACGAGTGGATACCATTCCCGGGCTTTCCCCAAATATTCACAGTGATTTCAGAACTATAGATGTGCTGAACGCAAACGAAGTTTTAGCGGGCAGCGAAAGCAAGCTTTACCACATAGCGCTTCATAATGGCGACTATAAAATAAAAAGTTTCGATTTGCATCGTTTTGGCTCCTTAAAATATTTGCGGGCCCTGAAAATAAACGGCAATGATTTATGGTTGGCCGGGCGGGATTTGCTTCTGAAAGTGGATCTCGGGCTGTTATTGGAAAAAGATTCCATTGCGGTAAAGAAATTCCGGACCACGACTAATTTTTTAGAAAACCACATTGACCTGAATTCGCTTGTGATAACTAAGGACGGAACCATCATGGCCTCGTCACTTAGCGGCATTCTGGCCTTTGACGAAAAAGAATACCTTCCCAACACCGAACCGCCGAAACTGGGCCTTTCAGAAATCCTCCTTTTTTCCGAACCATTGGATGACAGTTTGTATGGAACAAAAAAAGGGATCGTGCTGCCCTTTCAAAAAAACTATTTAACTTTTTCGATGGAAGCCATTACCTTCATCAATCCTGAAAATATTAAATATCAATACCGTGTGAAAGGGTTGCGTGACGGAGATGAATGGTCTGCCCCAACACCCGATCCGCAAGTGGTGTTTTCCTATTTGCCGCCGGGGGATTACACTTTCGAATTTATTGCAGATAACGGGGACGGCGTGTGGCAGTCAACGCCCTATCAGTATTCATTTGTAATTACAGTGCCATTTTGGAAAACGTGGTATTTTTGGGTTTCATTTTTGTTTATAGCGGCAATTGGGGGGTTTTCGGTTTATTATTTCAAAACCCAGGCACGGCAGAAAAGAAATCAGGCATACACACATAACCTAATAAAAGCACAGGAAGACGAACGCACCCGCGTAGCTCGGGAACTTCATGACAGCGTGGGTCAAAAATTGATGCTGCTCACCAAAAAAACCAAAAGCACGGGCAATGAGGAAATGGAATCTCTGGCCAACAACACCTTGCAGGAACTTCGGGCGATTTCCCGAGGGCTACACCCCGCAACCTTGGAACGCTTGGGCCCAACTGCGGCAATCAGAAATATGGTAGATGAGATCGATGCGAACACAAATATATTTTTCACCCATGAAATTGAAGACGTAGATGCTTTGTTAAGCAAAGAAGCATCGCTACATTTGTATAGAATAATACAAGAAGTTTTAAACAATATGGTAAAACACGCAGAGGCCAAAGCAGCCTCGGTGACCATCGAAAAAAGAAAAAACAGCATCGAGGCTATAATTTCAGACAACGGAAAAGGTTTTGAATATTCCGAAAAGGTAAAAACCAGTGACAGTTTAGGGATGAAAACCTTGATGGAACGAGCAAAAATACTACACTCAAAAATAGATATTAAAAGTCAGCTCCATAACGGAACGACGGTAACACTTTCCATTCCCATATAAATGTTCAACAAAGATATATCCATTGTTATTGCGGATGATCACCCGATGATTCTAAAAGGGCTGTACGATGAATTCACCTCTAATAAGTACAATGTGGTAGGGCAGGCAGCCAACGGAATGCAAGCGCTGGAACTCATCCTGACCCACCACCCAGACATTGCCCTATTGGACATTGACATGCCCCTGTTAACAGGCTTTGAGGTAATAAAAATGGCCAAACAGAAAAATGTGCCCACCAAATTCATCGTGCTCTCCTTTCACAAGGAAAACGAATATGTTTCACAGGCCAAGGCCCTGCAGATAAACGGATATCTATTAAAGGAAGATCCCTTTTCCGAAATTGAGGAGTGTATTAAAGTTGTAGCTGGAAATGAAACCTACTTTAGCCGTTCCTTTGTTCCTTCTTCCCTGGTAAGTGTCTCGGAAGAGTTGAAGAAAATCAAGCATTTAACGTTCTCCGAAAAAACAATACTGAAATTAGTTTCTGAGCAAATGAGCAGCAGCGAAATAGCGGAAAAACTGTTCATATCCATCCGCACCGTTGAAAAACACCGAAGCAATATAATAATGAAACTGGACCTGGAGAACACGCACGCCAATGTTTTGACCAATTGGGCATACGCAAACAGAAACCTTATAAAGGAGCTTTAAACTCAATATCCAAAATCGCTTTTTATTTTGTCTGCCCTGTCCAAAAGTTTGTCGATGGTTATAAAATCCACTTCTTCCTTGTCATAAGCGCCCTGATAAATTTTCATGGCTTTCTTTGGCTCTCCGGTTTCCTCAAAATAGCGTCCCAAATAATAATCCCCCAAAACAGTGTTGGGGTACTGTTTTTTGGCCAGCGTGGCAATTTGGCGCAGCGATTCCCATTGTTGCCTTTTTTCCGCGGCCGATGCAGTGGCCACAAAATCATTTACACGGATATTGTTTGTTATTCCGAACAGATCCGCTATCACTTTATATTTATCCAGCAAATAAGTACTGATGGGCGTGTCCATTTTCAACAAAACTTCAGAATATTCCTTTTTGCTGATGGGTCTGTAAACCGAGAATATTTTTTCCAACGCATTGGGAATCCCTCGCCCACCAAGCGAATAATGTGTGGCGCCCTCAAAATTGTCATAATAATAATTGAAGGAATTGCTTTTTAAACCGCTAAGTTGGGCATTAAGCCCTTCGGCAGCATCCATCAATCCTTTAATGTCATCAGTGCCGGTGGCAAGGTAGTAGAAAATCTTTCCGGGAATCTTTGGAATGCGCGCTACCAACCGTTCTTCCATCATCGGCGCCATATCGGGACTCAGGTTTATGTATCCGTTCATTAAGGGTGGATCCTTAAATAAATAATAATTCAGGAAATTCGCGGTAAAATCGTGCCCCACGCCAATCACGAATTTTGCGGTCCTGTATTTTTTATCAATATATGGGAGCAGTTCAAGGCCTATAAATTCAAAAAAATTGGCACCCTTTTCGATGGGCATAAAGGTTTCATCATCGAAGTTACAATCGTCATAACGGCTGTCTCCTTGAATGATTCCCACCACAATGGCTTCGGGCATGTCTTCCCAATAACTGAAATAATCCACATTTCCAGCCACGGGCTCAAAGAGGTAATCCGCGTCCAAAACCAAAACGATGGGATATTTTTTTTCCACATTTACGTTGTAATTTCTGGGAAGCTGGATTTTTAGTCTTCTGGATTCTCCCAACTTAGAGGAATTGAATTCTTCATAAATAATCTGGGAGAAACAATTAAAATGAAGGCTCGCACACAGGACGAAAAGCAAAAGATTTTTCATTGGTCAGGGTTTTATTCTTGGGAAAGATAACACTTTTTGAATTTGTGTTTTTTCCGAAGTAAAAAATAAATCCGGAAGCAAGCTACCTTTTCAATCGCCTGCGATTGTAAAGAGGCAAAAGGACGAGCGACAGCACGCCAAAGAAAACAATGGATGAAATGTTTGATATCCACACAATCCATCCAAAGGCTGTCCCCACGGTTTTGGCAATTCCAAAGACCAACAAAATTCCCGCCACCGCCGCGGGATAGGTGCCAAAACCGCTATTGGTGAACGCAAATGTAAAACTGCCCACCACGAATGTGATAATGATAGTCCCCAACGGAATGTGCGCCGTTTCAGGCAATGCATACAATGCCGTATAAAAAGACAATAGGTAAAGCCCCCAAATGGCACAGGTATGCAAGAGGAAGGGCAATTTTTTCTTCATTTTCAGAATACTGAAAACCCCTTCTTTTAGCCCGAAAAGGAAGTTTTGGAGCTTTTTGTTAATGTTCGATTTTGAAAAGACGATATAGAGCGGAATGCCCAAGGCCAAGAAAACAATCCCGAACAGAAGCAGGTATAATAGGGTTGGCGGAATGCTTTCTAAAATATACTCTGAAAGCACCTCAAATTTTATGGCCATCGCCACTCCCGTAAATATTAAAAGGAAGAATAGATCTACCACCCGTTCTGAAATTATGGTGCCAAATCCTTTTTGGAATGGCACCCCTTCATATTTATCCAAAATAATTGCCCGAGAAAACTCGCCGCTTTTCGGAATAAATATATTCATCAGGTAGGCTACGGAAATAGCCATAAAATTATTCGCCAACTTAGTTCCATAACCCAATGGATGCAGCATAAAATTCCAGCGATAAGCCCGCGAAATATGGCTCAACAGGCTAAGGACCATAGATAATAATACAAATCCATAATTTGCTTCGGAAAAATACTTTTTGGTTTCGGTGATTTGTTGGGGCGTAAAAGAGCTATAAATATACCAAATCAAGAAAATACCCAAAGCCAATGGAATGAATATCTGCAGAAACTTTGAAAGGGAGCGGCTCAATTTAGTGGAGCAGGTTTGTTTCCTCGTTTGGAAAAACCATGGCAGGCTTGAAGCTCTTGGCTTCCTCAAAATCCATTAGGGCATAAGTTATAAGAATAAGCACATCACCCAGAGCCACCCGCCGGGCAGCGGCGCCGTTCAGGGTAATTTCACCGCTCTTGCGGGGGCCGGGAATGGCGTATGTTTCAAGCCGTTCACCATTATTATTGTTTACAATTTGAACTTTTTCGCCTTCCAGAATGTTGGCAGCGTCCATTAAATCTTCATCAATAGTGATGCTGCCGATGTAATTTAAGTCAGCGCCAGTAACTTTTACTCTATGGATTTTAGATTTTACTACGTGTATTTGCATGGTGCAAAGATATTAATTTAGCGGCATATTATCGATCAACCGAACTTCGCCTGCAAAAGCGGCAATGAAAGCCCTGTATTTTGAGCCTTTGTTTTTACGTTTGGCGCTTTTGAGGGTTCTTTCGTTGGCAATTTCAAAATATTCCAGTTTTAAATTGTTGGTTTGCAAAAACCGTTCCTTAACCAATTCATTTAAAGCTGTGATGGATTTGGAACCAAAATTTTGGCGGACTTCGGTGAGCGTTTCATAAATAATGGAAGCCTCCTTAAATTCCATAGCGCTGAGCCGCTTGTTTCTTGAGCTCATTGCAAGGCCATTTTTTTCCCTTAAAATGGGGCAGCCAACAATTTTCACCGGCAATTTTTCAACGGCCACCAATTTCCTTACAATCTGTAATTGTTGAAAATCCTTTTCGCCAAAATATGCGGCATTGGGCTTAACAATTTTTAAAAGCTTGCCCACGACGGTGCCCACACCGTCAAAATGTCCTTTCCGGTATTTGCCTTCCATTTCATTTTCGAGATTTCCGAAATTATACTTTTCGGCCGAAACCGAATCGGAATATATATCTGTGATTTCCGGCAAATATACTATCACCGCTCCTTTTAAGTTCTGTAATAACGAAATGTCCTCTTCGGGAGTGCGGGGATATTGGGCTAAATCATTGGGATTATTGAATTGTGTGGGATTCACAAAAATGCTTACCACCACCACATCCTGGTCTTGCAGGGCTTTCTTTACCAATGAAATATGGCCCGCATGCAAAGCCCCCATGGTGGGCACAAAACCTATTTTGTCAGTTTTTGAAAGAGAAGTCAAGGCCGGCACCAAGGTTTCTTTCTGGGTATGTATTACCATAAAAGGGGGTTAGAGCGGGCAAAATTAATATATTAAAGACAATCTACATAAATTTTCGTAATTTTGCGTGCTTTAAATCCACTCGAGGTCTCGGGTGAAATATCATTAATACCTAAAACCCAATAGATGAAAGATAAAAGAGTCTTGTATGTGTCTTCCGAAGTTATCCCTTACCTTCCAGAGACCGAGATTTCTTCCATGTCGTTTGAAGCCCCGCGAATGATCAACAACAGTGGCGGGCAGATAAGAATCTTTATGCCGCGTTATGGCAATATCAACGAACGGAGGCACCAACTGCATGAGGTTATCCGTCTTTCAGGAATGAACCTTGTGATCAACGATTTGGACATGCCCCTGATCATTAAAGTGGCCTCCATACCCAAAGAGCGGATCCAGGTCTATTTTATTGATAATGAAGACTATTTCAAAAGAAAGGCGACCTATGCCGATGAAGAGGGTAATTTTTATAAAGATAATGACGAGCGCGCCATTTTTTTCGCCAAAGGCGTGATTGAAACTGTGAAAAAACTCAATTGGGCACCAGATGTTATACACGTACACGGGTGGCTGGCTTCGTTTTTGCCGCTATATCTTCGGAATTATTATGGGAACGAGCCTCTTTTTGAGAACAGTAAAATTGTAACCTCGGTTTATGACCAAGGTTTTAGTGGCTCACTTTCAGAAAATACTATAGACAAGGTGCGGTTTGACGCGATTGCTGAAGAAGCCATTGCCCCACTGGGAGAGCCCAATTACGTAAACTTGATGAAAATTGCCGTGAACAACTCAGATGCCGTAATTATCGGTTCAGAGGAAATTCCGCAAGCTCTTGAAAATTATCTTAACACTTTGGACAAACCTGTGTTAAAATATCATAATATGGAAAACTTTTCGCAGGCATATTTAGACTTTTACCGCGACAAAGTTTTAATTTAAATTTTTCCCTAACATTAAATTGCAACGGGCCGTTGCCCTCCATAAAAAACCATTCACCAAACACACTAAAATGCCCAAATAAAAGGTTGTAGCAAAACGTTTTAGTTTTTACACCCTTTTATTTCTTAAACACAAATTGCAAATGAAAATAAAAAATTTGATGTCCATTACGGGCCTGATTTTATTCCTGATAATTGCCTTGTCCTCATGCCAAGAAGACGTAAGCACCATTGGTTCGGAAATCTTGGGCAATGAAACTCCAAACGGCATTCTGGACGATTCGCAAACAATCATCTCATACAGTCGAAAGCTTGGCCCCGTGCAGAGCAATAGGCTCCCCGCCTATCAGCTTGGGGTTTACAATGACCCGGTCTATGGCAAATCTACCGTAAATCTGCTTTCACAACTTACTTTGGAAAGCTCCAATCCCACCTTTGGAGACAGCGCCGCCGTTGATAGCGTTTACGTTTACCTTCCGTTTTTTAGTACTGGAACCACTGTAGATAGTGTAACCACTTATGAAACTGATTCCATCTATGGTACGTCTCCAATAAATGTAAACATTTTCGCCTCAAATTATTTTCTGCGTGATTTTGATCCAAATACCGGGTTCGAAGAGTTCCAGAGCTATTATACCGATCAGGCAGCCACCTTTGAGGCAAACCTGGGTGTACAATTGGGCGCCGTTGAAAATTTTGTGCCCAACAATAGAGGGTATGTTATAAACAAAGGGACCGACAAAGAAGAAAAATTAGGCCCAGGCTTTAGAATAAAACTGGATTCCGCATTTTTTCAGGACAACGTTATCAAAATGGAAGGCACGGAGGAGCTGCGCAACAACAACAACTTCAAAAATTTCTTAAGAGGAATTTATTTCGACGTGAATACCACTTCAAACAATGGAAGCCTTTTCATATTTGATATTGAAAAAGCCCACGTGTCCATTTTTTACACCGCCGATCATAAAACCAACCCGGACGAAAAGGAAAACAAAATTTTCAAATTGAATTTAGGGGGAATCAACGTCAACACTTTTGAAAACGAACTGAACCCACAAATACAGACTGCCCTTGAAAATCCAAATATTGAAACTGGCGAGGAGAACCTATATTTGAGAGGCGGCGATGGCATTATTAGCGTAGTGGAGTTGTTCGGAAAAGATAATGACAATAACGGTGTGGCAGACGAGCTACAGGTGCTTCGCGACAAAAAATGGATCGTGAACGAAGCCAATCTTTTCTTTTATGTGAACCAGGATTTGATCGTTGGCGGAGCTCCCGAACCCGAAAGAATCATAATCTACGACCTCAAAAATAGCAATGTTTTGGCAGATTACCTGCTTGACACTTCAAACGGGCTGCCTCCGCTGGATGCATATACCAATCATTATGGACGACTTGAAAGAGGCAGTGATGGAAATGGCAAGTATTATAAATTAAAGATTACTACCCATATTAGTAATCTTATTAATAAAGACAGTACCAACGTGCCATTGGGCATTGTAGTTTCACAGAACGTTGCCATTAGAACTACCCAGCAATTGCAAAATCCTATGGAACCAAATATAAAAGAAATCCCTTCAAGCACGGTCATTTCACCGGAAGGCACTATTTTATATGGTAATGCGGCAACAGACCCAGCAAAAAGATTGAAGCTCCAAATTTATTACACCGAACCAAAATAAACCCAGATTATGTGCGGAATTGTAGGCTATATTGGCAAAAGGGAAGCATTCCCCATTATTCTCAACGGATTGAAAAGACTTGAATACAGGGGTTATGACAGCGCCGGAATAGCCCTGTTTGACGGGACCGACATTCAGCTTTGCAAAACAAAAGGCAAAGTAGCCGATCTTGAAGAAAAAGCCGATCGGGAAATTTCCAAAAAAGGCCATCTTGGCATTGGCCACACCCGCTGGGCAACCCACGGCGTCCCAAACGACGTGAATAGCCACCCACACTATTCCAACAGCGGTGACCTTGTAATTATCCACAACGGAATTATAGAAAACTACGATTCCCTCAAAAAAGAGCTGAAAAAACGCGGCTATACCTTCACTTCCGATACCGACACCGAAGTCTTGGTAAACCTTATAGAGGACATACAAATAAACGAAAAAGTAAAACTTGGCAAAGCCGTACAGATTGCCCTTAACCAAGTGGTGGGCGCTTATGCAATCGCTCTTTTCGACAGAAAAAAACCAGATGAAATCGTAGTGGCAAAACTGGGCAGCCCGCTTGCCATAGGCATTGGCAAAGATGAATTCTTTGTTGCCAGCGATGCATCCCCATTTATTGAATTTACAAACAACGCCATTTATTTGGAAGACGAGGAAATGGCTATTATCCGCCTTGGACGCGACGTAAAGGTCCGGAAAATTAAGGATGACAAGATAGTTGCCCCCTATATTCAGCAACTTCAATTGAATTTGGAACAAATTGAAAAAGGAGGGTACGATCATTTTATGCTCAAGGAAATCCACGAGCAGCCCGCCGTAATAAAAGACACCTACCGTGGCCGTTTGTTGGCCGAAAAAGGCATTGTAAAGTTGGGCGGACTGGAGGATTACATTGAAAAATTCATCAATGCAGACCGAATTATCATCGTAGCCTGTGGCACCTCGTGGCACGCCGGCTTGGTGGCCGAATATATTTTTGAGGATCTGGTGCGCATTCCCGTTGAGGTGGAATACGCTTCCGAATTCCGTTACCGAAATCCAATTATTTCAGAAAAAGACGTAGTTATCGCCATTTCCCAAAGTGGCGAAACCGCAGATACACTTGCCGCAATTAAACTGGCAAAATCCAAAGGCGCCTTTGTTTATGGCGTGTGCAACGTTGTGGGCTCCACCATTTCAAGAGAAACCCATAGCGGAAGCTATACTCACGCCGGACCGGAAATTGGAGTTGCCTCAACTAAAGCCTTTACCACCCAAATCACCGTGTTGGCAATGATAGCCCTGCGTTTGGCAAAAGCTAAAGGAACCATCAGCCAACGGGATTTTATGCTCTATTTACGCGAATTGGAACTCATTCCAAGCCACGTTGAGGAAGCCTTAAAAACCGAAGACAAAATAAAGGAAATAGCCAGTGTATTTAAGGGCGTTCGCAATTTCCTTTACTTGGGAAGAGGATACAATTTCCCCGTTGCCCTGGAAGGTGCCCTGAAACTAAAGGAAATTTCATACATCCACGCCGAAGGCTACCCCGCCGCCGAAATGAAACACGGCCCCATAGCATTGATCGACGAGCAAATGCCGGTGGTCGTAATCGCCATAAAAAGCGACCATTACGACAAAGTAGTCAGTAACATTCAAGAGATAAAGGCAAGAAAGGGTAAAATTATAGCGGTAGTTTCTGAAGGTGACACAGCCGTGAGGGAAATGTCAGATTACGTAATGGAAGTGCCACACACCGCGGAAGCGCTCTCCCCATTGGTAACCACCATTCCGTTGCAATTGCTATCTTATCATATTGCGGTAATGTTGGGCAGAAATGTGGATCAGCCGCGTAATTTGGCAAAATCGGTTACTGTAGAATAATTTCGATTTACGATTTTGGATTTACGATTTACGATTTCTGACTTCCGATTTACGATTTCGGATTTCAGATTTCCCATTTCCCCTTTCGTATTTCGTATTT
>JBEBRF010000069.1:0-12571 GCA_040394975.1 Aequorivita soesokkakensis | reverse complement strand
GCAGATACCTTTTCCTATACCCCGGTTGCATCGGGGAATTATACGGTTGAAGTTATTTTCCAAGGTGCGGAAACTTGTGTTATTGAATCGGAAAGTTACTTTTTTGAATTTTTGAATACCCCCGAAAATAGTCTTTCCGAAACGGTTTTTTTCAGCAATACAATTTCCCTCGATGCGCAATTCGTCCTCAATAACACAAGCAATGAAGCTTTGCAATGTTCAATTTTTGACCTTTCCGGGAAATTGATTTTTTCTTTCCGTACGGATGCTTCCCAATATGTAATTCCCGCGCACCAGTGGAAAAACGGGATTTATATTGCCCAAATAATTAAGGGAGAAGGGACTGCATTTGTAAAATTAATAAGATAAAAAATTAGTCGGGCAATGTTCCCGTATTCCCTTAAAATTGTTTTTTTTCGCTCTTACTTTCACTATCTTCACGAGCCAAATAATAACAATGATAAACGAAACCATAAAGACCCGTAGGGCAGTTTTTCCGGCCCAATATAATGGACAACCCATAAGCAGGGAAGAAATTTTAAGCATACTTGAAAGCGCCAATTGGGCGCCTACCCATAAACGTACCGAGCCTTGGCGTTTCAAGGTTTTTCACGGAATATCCCAAGTTGCTTTGGGAAAATTTCTCGCCGAGACCTACAAGCAAACCGCTGTCAACTTTTCCGAATTCACGTATAACAAATTCATGGAAAACCCAGTGAAGGCAGGTTGCGTAATTGCTATTTGTATGCAGCGCGACCCCGCACAAAGCCTGCCCGAATGGGAAGAAATTGCGGCTACAGCCATGGCTGTTCAAAACATGTGGCTCACCGCACACGCAATGCAGCTTGGCGCATATTGGGCCTCCCCCGGCATCATTAAATATATGGACAAATTTATTGACCTGAACCCCGGAGAACAATGCCTCGGCTTTTTCTATCTTGGGAAATATGACGCAGACCTTCCCGAAGGAACCCGTAAAAGCACTATAGAAGAAAAGACCGTTTGGGTTTAAAACTTTTATACACTTACCAAAATAAATTTAATCTTATATGTTTCAGTAAATTTGTACTTTTCAAAGTAGAATTATTCTGAAATGAAACACAGTTTTCTTTTTGTCTTTCTAATATTATTGGCAACTTCCTGCCAGTTTTTTGAGACGGAAAAAATTTCTTCAGAGGAAATTTTCAACGAAGAAATGAATACCATAGATTGGAAAGATGTAGATAATTATCCTTCTTTTGAAAACTGTACAAACATGCTACAAAAACCCGAGCAAAAAGCTTGTTTTATCAACACCATCAGTAACCAACTGTACCGGTCCATTAATCACGAAGGATTGGTTGCCACCCGGGAGGTTTATGATACCGTGAAAGTAAATTTTGAAGTTAGCAGCAGTGGCCAGCTTTCCATACTCGAAATAAGGATGGACACCCTTTTGCAACAGGAATTTCCAGATTTGGAAACGTGGCTGGTGCAAAGTATCGATTCATTACAGCCCATTGCTCCTGCCTATAAACGCGGCATTCCCGTGAAAACGCAGTTTACTTTGCCCGTTGTCATTAAAACAAATTGATCAAAGATTGAATTTGTAGCCCAACGTAAAATCTACCGGAAATTCGCCATAGGAATCTACACTTAGGCCCACAATGTCATTGTAATTAAAAGTGATGTACCCGTTGCCCACTTTGTAGTCTGCCCCAATTCCAAAGGTTATGGGCGCGTTGAAGGTGCTGCCCGATTCTTCTTTTACAATCGCTGGCCCTCCAAGGGGAATGACCGTATATTCTCTATTGGAAAAGGTCAATGCCGCAAACTTTGTATTTATAAAAGCATCAAACCTTGGTGTTTTCACAAATTTGAAACGGTAATTCAGCGAAAACTGCGAAGCGGAATATTTGTAGTCGCTACTCTCAAAAGTCTGTTTGAAACGAAGCACCATAGAATGTCTTTTCAATTTTACGTTATCAACAATTTCAAAATCAACACCCGCCAAGGCTTGCAAGGCATTCGTAGGGTTTTCGGTGAAAATGCTATTGCCAACACCGCCAAAAAATCCAAGTCGAAATTGTAGATCAATGGCTTGTTTTGAATCGGTAAAATTTGGGTCTTTCTGCTTGTTGTATTCAGCAAAAAAGTCGTGAAGGCTGGGAAGCGTGAGCTTTACTTTTTCAGGTGAAACCGCAGCGTCGCTCGTTTGTTGTTTCAGCGTTTCTTTATATTCTTCCTGATAATCGCCGTTTTGTTTTGTGTTTTTCAGTTCAACAATATCATTTCCTTTTTTTGAAAAATAGCGGTATTCACCTTCAACGGTATTCCAAAGCAAAGTCAACGTGCCTTCAACTTCGGTATTCAAACTGTAGGTTTGGCCGTCAACCGTATATTGTTGCTGTGCCTGTAACGTAGTGGCGAAAAGAAAAAAGCAAAACACGAAAATAGAAAGGAGCGATTTCATAGGGCGTCGTTTTGAGTATGGCTAAGGTAAAAAATTTAATCAATCTTTCATTGTTTTTGGAAGTTGCGTCCTTTCCACGAATAGTTTCCGCGAAGGCTTTTCAAGAAGACAATCAAAACAATTATCGCATAAACGATGGGCTGCAACAGAAATTTCAAAAAGGATATTTTTTTATTGAAAAAACCGATGGTCTGTTGCACAACTACATAATCCCCAATTATTTTAAGGAAAAGAAGAAAAAGATAAAAGCCCCAATTTTTTATGTCGAAAATCAAGAAAAACGGAATCGCCAAAACTGAAATATTTACCAAAAAAACCAACATTCCCAAAATTAGGGAAACCGCAGTTTTCTGCTTTGAGGTTTTGGAAGCCCAACGGATACGCTGATTTATAACGTTTTTCCAAGTCAATTGTGGTTTTGTAACAACAATTGCTTCGTTCGATTTTAAAAAGTGGACTTGCTTTGGAAATGCCTTTTTCATTTTTTCCAACAGAAAAATATCGTCGCCGCTTGCAATGTGGGCGTTGCCCGAAAAACCGTTCACTTTAAAAAAACCATCTTTTTTATACGCTAAATTCGCCCCATTGCTCAATAAAGGTGCTTTTAAACCAAAACTTCCAATGGTCACAGCTTGCAAACTCAATCCGTCCAATTGCTGGAAATTTTCGAGGAAACTGCCATTTGATTGATAGATTACGGGGCCACAAACCATAACCGGATTATTTCTTTGAATAAACATATCGAGCGTTTTCAACCAATTTTCGGGGAGTTCGCAATCAGCATCTGTCGTTACGACCCATTCAAATTTTGAATTTTGAATCGCTTCGTTGATTGCATCTTTTTTTGGCGAATTGGATATGCGTTTGTTTTGAAGAAGTTTCATTGAAAACCTGGATTTTTCAATTGCTTCCAAAACAATTTTTTCGGAAATATCTTCGGAAGCATCGTTTACAAAAATAACCTCAAAAAGTTCTGACGGATATTTCAGGTTTTCAATACTTTTTAAAAGATTTGGAAGATTTTCAGCTTCATTTCTAAAAGGGATTACAACACTAAATCGAGTTTTGGGAATCAGTTCGTGCGAAGAAAAAATTGGCATTTTTTTGAAACCATAAACCAAAACCAGCATACAAAAAATGTATGTCGAAAAAAGGAGTGTAAATGTCAAAATCATTTGGTCGCAGGTTGGTACGTGAGCACAAAAAAACTTCCGAAAATGGCCGGCAGTACAAAATTAAAAAGCCACATCGCAAACACGGTCGATAAAATCGTGAGCTCCGGCACACCTAAAAATGAGAACAGCCAAACGGCAACCCCGCCGCGGATTACGACATCAAAAATAAAAAATGTGGGAAGCACCGACACTAAAAAATACATCGCGAAAATTGTTGCGATCGCTTCAAAAAATGCTATTTCCGCACCAAAAAAAAGCAACATTCCAAAGAACATTCCGCAGAAAATAACATACCGAAAAACGGAAAATAAAATCGCCCTAAATTTTATTTGAAATGGAATTTGTTTAAAAAATTGCATCGCTTTTGAAATCGAAAAACCTTTCAAAAGCAGTTCCTTTTCTTTAAAATAATAGCCAACGGCAAACAATAAAATTACGCCAATCCCAAAGTAACAAAGCGTTTTCACGGAATAGGCCACGTTGAAATTTCGCAGAAAATAAAGCAAGCCAATAATGCCAAAGAAGGTTGTTACAAGCATTTGGGAACTGCTGGAAATAAAGTTGAGCAACAGTATTTTCTTTCTTTTTGAAGTTGGAAAAAATAGCGCCTTTGCTCCGTACTCGCCAATTCTATTGGGCGTTGCCAACGAAACCGTGAGCGATGCCAAGCTTTGTTTCGTTGCTGTTTTAAAATCTATTTTTTCAATGACGGAAACCAAGCTCTGCCATTTTAGGATTTCAAAAAACCAATTTGCCGTAGCCAAAATTAAAAAGAGGAAAAATAAATATCCCGAAACGCTCGCTTTTGCGGAAATTGTTCCTTTAAAATCAGCAAAACGCAATGAAGGATTATAACTGATTTTATAAAAAATATAACCAAAAGTCACTGCGATAACCAAAACCTTTGCGGCAACGAGCAGATATTGTTTAGTTTTGTGCGGAATGGCAATCATCGTGCTAAAATACAAATTCCCGCCTTTCGGCAATGCTCAAGATACACTACAGCAGGAATCAAATTATTATGGAAAGCAAAACTGAAAAAATTATTTTAGGCATCGACCCCGGCACCACAATTATGGGTTTCGGGATTATAAAGGTTGTTGGAAAAAAGATGGAATTTATACAGCTTAATGAACTTCAACTTAAAAAATATGAAGACCATTATTTAAAGTTGAAACTCATTTTTGAGCGCACTATTGAATTGATAGAAACGCACAATCCTGACGAAATCGCGATTGAAGCGCCGTTTTTCGGAAAGAATGTACAATCGATGCTGAAACTGGGTAGGGCGCAGGGCGTGGCAATGGCGGCGGGACTTTCGCGACAAATTCCCATTACGGAGTATTCCCCAAAAAAGATTAAAATGGCGATCACGGGCAATGGAAATGCCAGCAAGGAACAGGTTGCGAAAATGCTCCAAAGTCTGTTGCAGATGAAAGAAATTCCCAAAAATCTGGACAGTACGGATGGATTGGCAGCTGCGGTTTGCCATTTTTACAATTCCGGGAAAGTTGAGGTTGGGAAAAGCTATTCGGGCTGGGCGGCTTTTGTGAAACAAAATAGCCCCCCGCCCCCCAAAGGGGGAGCCCAAATTGTAAATTTGCGCACGAAAAAACAATGAATGTAGATCGAAAAGAACGTGAAATAGTTCCCCCTTCGGGGGTTAGGGGGCTTGGAATTTACATTCATATTCCTTTTTGCAAACAAGCTTGCCACTATTGCGATTTTCACTTTTCAACTTCATTGGCGAAAAAAGGAGAATTGGTGAATGCGCTCTGTAAAGAGTTAGTTCTTCGGAAAGATGAATTGATTGGCGAGGTTGAAACCATTTATTTCGGCGGCGGAACCCCATCTTTATTGTCGATTGAAGATTTACGATTGTTGATTTCTGAAATTTATAAAAATTATAAAATTTCAGAAAACCCCGAAATCACCCTCGAAGCCAACCCCGATGATATCGTGTCCGTTCGAGCGCAGTCGAGAACTATTTTTGAGGATTATAAGAAAATTGGCATAAATCGTCTTTCCATCGGAATCCAATCTTTTTTCGAAGAAGATTTAAAGTTGATGAACCGCGCCCACAACGCTTCCGAAGCTTTGGAATGTATTGTGGAAGCGAAGCAATATTTCGAAAATATCAGCATCGATTTAATTTACGGAATTCCCGGAATGGACAACGAGCGCTGGAAAAAAAATCTTGAAACCGCATTAAAACTGGACGTACCGCATCTTTCCTGTTACGCTTTGACGGTGGAGCCAAAAACCGCATTAAAGAAATTCATCGACAAAGGAATCGTGCCGCCCGTGGATGAAGAAGCTGCAAAACAGCATTATGAAATTTTGATTTCAAAAACAGAAAATGCGGGGTTTGACAATTATGAATTTTCAAATTTTGGAAAACCCGGTTTCCATTCCCGCAACAATACCGCTTATTGGGAAGGAAAACCGTATTTGGGCATTGGCCCATCGGCGCACAGTTACAACGGAAAATCGCGCAGCTGGAATGTGGCGAACAATACAAAATATATAAAAAGTATTGAAGCGGGAATTCAGCCATCGGAAATGGAAATCCTTTCAAAAGAAGACAAATACAATGAATATATTATGACGGGACTGCGAACAAAAAAAGGAATTTCGTTGGAAAAAATTGAAAAGGAATTCGGGAAAATATATTGGGAATATCTTTTGAAACAGGCCGAAAATCATTTACAAAACGGACTTTTAATCCTCGAAAACCAAACTTTAAAAATCACCAAAAAAGGAAAGTTTTTGGGTGATGGGATTGCGAGCGATTTGTTTTGGGTTTGAAACCTCACAGGTCTTTGAGACCTGTGAGGTCTTCGCGACGAAACATAGATTATCGTATCTTTATTTTTTCAAAACTGGCGAATGAAAACAACAATCGAACATAATGATAAAACTTTTTCCGTTGACCTCTCCAAACCGCTGGATATTTCAATCGTTTTGCAAGATTCAAAAGAAAACCCGCTCGCGTGGTACCAAAACAAACCCACGATTGAACCGGTGAAAATGGGCGATTGGACCGGAAAAGTTTCGGAAGGCGCTTCCGTAAATTTCAATAATGTGCTATTCAATCCGCACGCGAACGGCACGCATACGGAGAGTTTTGGGCATATTTCGGAGGGATTTTATTCAGTAAACGATGCGCTTAAAACTTTTTTCTTTTTTGCCGAAGTAATTTCAGTGAAACCAGAAAATATTGGTGAAGACGAAATCATTTCCGAAGAAAGCATTGTAAAAGTACTGAACGGGAAAACGCCTGAAGCAATTGTAATCAGGACCCTTCCGAACAATCCTGAAAAAAAACAAAAACATTGGTCGGACACAAATTGGCCGTTTCTTCACAAAAAAGCAGCCTTATTTTTAAGAGAAATTGGTATAAAACATTTGTTGATTGATTTGCCTTCCGTGGACAAAGAACGGGACGAAGGCAAACTTTTGGCGCACAAAGCATTTTGGGATTATCCCGAAAACCCGCGCCAAGATTGCACTATTACCGAGTTGATTTATGTGCCAGATTCCATTGAAGACGGAAGTTATTTGTTGAATTTACAGACCGCTTCGTTTCATAATGACGCTTCACCCAGCAAACCGGTTCTTTATAAAATTCTATAAAAATGAAAACAACTTTAAAAATTGAGGAATTGGCGCAGTTCATTTTGGGAATTTTCCTCTTTTCGCAATTGGATTTTGCGTGGTGGTGGTTTCCGGCGCTATTGTTTCTGCCGGATATTGGGATGTTGGGATATTTGATAAATACCAAAATTGGCGCTTTCGTTTATAATATTTTTCACCACAAGGCCATCGCGATAGGTATTGGTTTGATCGGGTTTTATTCAAGTAATTCTTTTTTAATTTTAATAGGCGTAATTTTGTTTTCCCATGCAGCTTTTGACAGGATTTTCGGCTATGGGCTGAAATACTCGAACAGTTTTAAGAACACACATTTGGGAAACATTGGAAAATAACACTATGGAATATCTGCTCATAGGCTTGGCCATTGGCGCCGTTGTGTCCTACTTTCTTTTTGCCCGTTTTGCTGGCGGCGGCAAGAAGGAAAAAGTAAGCACGCAATCTGTGATTTTGATGGAGAAAATCCGCAGTGTGTGCAAGTTCATTACCGTGGAAGGCGATTTTTCCGAAATATTTTATTATGAAAACGTAAAGGACAAATGGCTCAATCTGCTCCTCGGCAAAAAGAAGGCGCTGGTGCTGATAGAGGCAAAGGCCCACATAGGTTTTGACCTTACTAAGGTGAAGATGGATGCAGATACCAAGACCCGCACCATTGTTTTGACCAATTTTCCGCAGCCCGAACTGCTCACCATTGAAACCGACTTTAAGTATTATGACAAGAAGGAAGGCTGGGCAAACCCCTTTACCGCCAGTGACCTCACCGAGATAAACCAAGAAGCCAAGAAACATATTGTGGACAAAATCCCTGAAAGCGGTCTCTTCAACGAAGCGTCCAAACAGGCGCTGGAAACCATTCAGCTTATGGAAAAATTGGTGGAGACCATCAATTGGAAACTGGACTATTCGGCCTTGTATGCCCAAGAAAAAACAAAATTAAAACAGTGAACATAGAACAGTTCCGCGATTATTGTCTTGCCAAAAAAGGCGTTACCGAGTCCTTTCCCTTTGGAGAAGAAACCCTTGTGTTTAAGGTAATGGGGAAAATATTTGCCCTCATCGGTTTGGAATACAGCCCCGCGCAGGCCAATTTAAAGTGTGACCCGGAACGCGCCCTACAGCTTCGGGAAGATTTTGATGGCCTCGTCCGCCCGGGCTATCATATGAATAAAGTCCATTGGAATACGGTGGAATTGGAAAGAAATTTGCCGCACGAATTGCTTATTGAACTGATCGATCATTCCTATAATTTGGTTGTAAAAAGCCTCACAAAAAAACTTCAAACTGAACTTGCTTCGCTTTAATCCATTAAAAAATAAATGAGCAATCCTTCCGATTTTTACAAACTGCAGATTGAAATCCATTCCGAGGAATTACAAAAAATAAAAAGGCAACTCGCCGTTTCCAGCACCCTACGGCTTTTGGTTTTTTTGTTAGCTTGTTTTGGGGTGTATTTTTTCTTCGGAAATGCCAAAGTTGTGATTGCCATTATCGTTTCGGCAATTGCGGCTTTTATTTATTTGGTAACCAAACACAGCGCGCTGCAATACAAACGTGATTTAAAAAAAGCGTTGATCGCCCAAAATGAAATAGAAATTGAAGTTTTGAATCGTGTGTTCCATCATTTGCCTTCTGGCGAAAAATATAAAGATCCGCTCCATTTTTACAGTCAGGATATCGACCTTTTTGGGCGGGGCTCCATTTTTCAATATTTGAATAGAACCGCGTTGGGAAGTGGTTCCGATTTTTTGGCGCAGCTTTTCACTGAAAATACAATTGATTCCATTCTCAAAAAACAAGCAGCGGTAAATGAACTGTCTGCTATGCCCGAATGGCGCCAACAGTTTGCGGCAATCGCTTCATTGGTAAAAACCGAAGTTTCCGCAACCGCGGTTACGGATTGGTTAACGGGTTATAAAAATTTTGTACCGAAATGGATTAAGCCAGTGTCATTGGTGTTTTCCGCGGTTTCCGTAGTGCTGATCGTTTTGTATTTTCTTGATTTGGTTTCGGGTTATGCCGTTGGCGGTTGGTTCTTTTTGGGAATTGCGATTTCGGGAATTTATTTCAAAAAGGTGAACGATCTTTCATCCCACACCTCAAAAATTCAGGACACTTTTGAGGAATTCCACAAGCTCATTCTGGAAATTGAAACCCAGGATTTTTCTTCGGAATTGCTTTCGGAAAAAAGGAATTTGGTGGTCAATTCTTCAAAAAAAGCTTCTGCAATTTTAAAGAAATTCGCCAAACATTTGGACGCGCTCGATCAACGAAGCAATATGTTGATTGGTTTTATTGCCAACGGATTTATGTTGCGCGACCTGCGGCAAAGTTACAATATTGAACTTTGGATTGAGGCGCATAAAGCCAGTGTACCCGCGTGGTTTCAGGTTATCACGTTTTTTGATGCGTACAATAGTTTGGGCAATTTTGCCTTTAACCATCCCAATTACGTTTTTCCGAAAATAAGTAATGATGTTCCCGTTTTAAAAGTGAAAGGTGCGGGCCACCCATTATTGAAGGAATCAACGATGGTCTTGAACGATATTCACATTAATTCCGAAGAATTTTTTATCGTTACGGGCGCGAATATGGCGGGAAAAAGTACATTTTTAAGAACCGTTTCCCTTCAAATTTTAATGGGAAATATGGGTTTGCCGGTGTGTGCGGAAAAAGCTGAATACAACCCAATAAAACTAATAACGAGTATGCGGACCACCGATAGTTTAACGGACGACGAATCATACTTTTTCAGCGAATTGAAACGTTTGAAATTTATTGTTGACGCGATAAATACAGATCGTTATTTCATCATTCTCGACGAAATCCTGAAAGGAACAAACAGCACCGACAAAGCAATTGGTTCGCGAAAATTCGTTGAAAAACTCGTTGCGAGCAATTCCACGGGGATTATTGCCACGCACGATTTAAGCCTTTGCGCCGTCGCGGAAGATTTGCCCGATGTGAAGAATTATTTTTTCGATGCGCGCATTGAAAACGACGAACTCTTTTTCGACTACACTTTCAAACCCGGAATTTGCCAAAATATGAATGCTTCATTTCTGTTGAAAAAAATGAAAATTGTAGATTAATTTCTATAATTACCACAAAAACAGTTGGTTGTAATTATTTTTTTCTTACTTTTAAGATAGTCTTTTCCTCCTCACATTCGTTTCATTTTAGATTTTTAATAACTGCAATCTGCCCCAAAATTTTAAAATAGTAATCAAATTTAATATTTATACTAATTTAATTTTATGGGATTATGAAAACAACCGCCAATCTTAAGTTTACTGCAATGGCATCAATAATGTTGCTATTGAATTTTAATGTTCTTTCACAAAATGAAGGAGTCATGCCGGCGTATGTTACGGTTACAACGCTAC
The DNA here is from genome assembly GCA_040394975.1 of Aequorivita soesokkakensis. Classification (GTDB taxonomy): domain Bacteria; phylum Bacteroidota; class Bacteroidia; order Flavobacteriales; family Flavobacteriaceae; genus Aequorivita; species Aequorivita soesokkakensis_A. The sequence continues at coordinate 1,904 of JBEBRF010000069.1, read as the reverse complement.
ATTGGAATATGGATAAGGAAGATTTCAGCATGGATGCATGGAAGGCTGTAGAGAAGGAATATCTGGAAAAGGTAACAAGTAAGAATGAGCACATTCTATCTGCATCGTTTTATACACATCTTTTCACTCCGGATAACAGTGAGGTAATTTATGTGCAAACCTATCCTTCCTGGGAAGCAATGGGTAAAGCTGCCGGGCTAAGTGCCGAACTGGAAAAACTGGCCTGGCCGGATGAGAAAGCAGCGGAGGCGTTTTTCAAGAATCAGGAAGATTACTTTGACATTAGGCATTCCGATGAAATTTATGCGCCCCTTGTTGGCGCCAAATTATTGCCGGACAACAATACGAAGGATTTGGTGTTGTATGTCCGCAAAACGTATTTTACTTTTCCCAAGGATGGTACCGAAAAGGAATTTGAGGAAATGCGGGCCGAAAATTTCGCAAAAGTCATTTCAAAAAACGAGTATATAAAAGGATATTACCCAACTGTTCATGCGTGGGGAAGTGATAGAACTGAATTCATTGAAGCTTTTTATGTTGATTCCTTGTGCGATATGGAGAAAATGTTCGGTAAAAATAGCGAATTGATTGACCAAGCCTGGCCGGGGGATTCCGGGAAAAAAAGAGGTGAAAAATGGGGCAAATACTTCACCTGTGTTCATGGGGATGCTGCATATACGTTAGTGGCAGAACTTTCAAAATAAAACTTTAAGAATTCTAACTTTAGGAAAAAGGATGTTTTAAAAGCATCCTTTTTTTTATTCTTTGGAAGGGCGTATTTTCGCGGCTTGGCTGTTGTAAATATTTACTTTTAATGGATTCAGTAACGCAAATAGTTTTGGGCGCCGCGGTTGGGGAAGCGGTGTTAGGGAAAAAAATTGGCAACAAAGCGATGGTTTTGGGTGCCATAGCGGGTACTATTCCTGATTTGGATGTGCTTGCAAGTAACTTCACCGATACTGTAACCGCTTTGGAAATTCACCGTGGTTTTACGCATTCCATTGTTTTTGCAGTAGTTTTCGGGTTGTTTTTTGGGTGGCTGCTTTCACTTTGGGATAAGCGGGCTACTTTAAAAGAATGGTTTTGGTTTTGGTTTCTGTGTTTCGTAACGCACCCGTTGCTCGACGCGCACACCACTTGGGGCACACAGCTTTTTTGGCCCTTTGAACTGCGGTTGGAGTACAAGAATATATTTGTGATTGACCCACTGTACACCTTGCCGTTTCTGGTTTTCCTTATTTTGGCAATGTTTCAGAAACCGGGCAGCAGCAAAAGGAGAAGGTTCAACAATCTCGGGTTAATAGTGAGCAGTGCCTATATGCTGCTTACTCTAATTTTGAAGGGAATTACCTTTATTAAATTTGAACGTGCCCTTGAGGAACAGAACATAGCTTATCTGGAGATGGACACAAGGCCAAGTCCGCTGAATAGTATTCTGTGGACGGCAAATGTGGAAACGGAGGATGCGTTTTTGATTGGGGATTATTCCTTTTTTGATTCGCAACCTATTGAATTTCATCCACACTTTAAAAACCACGAGGCCTTGGGCCCTTTGGCGCAGGAACCCCAAGTGCAGCGGCTCATTGCGATCTCGCAGGGCTGGTACACCATTTCGGAGAGGGAGGATGGACTTCATCTGAACGACCTTCGGTTTGGGATGATAAGTATAGATCCAAGGGCAGATAGGTACACCTTCAGTTATTTGATTGAGAAAGAAGGCAATGCACTAAAAGTGACTGAAGATCCCAAAACCGCACGTGATGCCAAAAAACTGCTCGCAGCGCTGTGGAGTCGGATTAAAGGGAATTGACAATTAACAATTAACAATTAGCAATTAAACTATTTCACAATTCCACAATTCCACAATTCAACGATTCAACGATTCAACGATTCAACAATTCAAC